>CALRCE010000003.1 GCA_943354505.1 Candidatus Peribacteria bacterium | reverse complement strand
CAAAACAAAAATTTCGGCGAAACCAAAACTTTGGATGTCTGAGAAGGCCCAACTGAGGGTGCTGAAGAGTAGGAAGCCGAGAAACAAAAGGAGGGAAGGGAGGTTGGTTGGCTGGGCGTTTTTCTTGATTCCACGCGTGAGCAACCAGGCCAAAACACCCACTCCCAAGGCAAGAAGGGGGCCGATCTCTCGGATGATTTCAAAGCGATTGGCCTCGGGGTAAAAACTAAAAACGAGAGGGCTTGCCAAGAGCAGGAAGAGCAAGACGGCGTGGGGCTTTTTGAGGTAGGCGGTTTGCATCTAGTCTATTTTTGTGGTATTATAATCAGATTTATACTTTATATTATAACAAAAATAAATATGAATCCTTGGAAAATCTCTACCTTCGTCCTTGGCCTAGCGGTTGTTGGACTTCTTGGACTCTCTGCTACAAACTCAGGTGGTGAATCTTTGCAAGGTTCATTTGGGTCTGGAGGTGGGTCAGCACATGGTGACATCATGACTGCCGTGACCGAAGTCCACGACGAACTCGGCTATTCTTCTTGGACTCTCGAAGGACTTGCGGAGGACGATTATCGCAATTATGCCAGTACCATTGACTTTATGGCTGAACACATTGGGACCTCCACTTGGACTCTCGACACCCTTGCCGAACAAATGTACGACGTTTGTAACTAAATCGTCTTGTTTAACTTTAAAAATAGCCTGGGCACACGCCGGGCTATTTTAGTATCTCGTAGGTGGCAACGATGTGCTCAAATATCGTTTCAAAATCGGGGTGGTTCTTCCAAAAGATCCGTTTTGTATCTGGAGAGCTGCTCCAATCGGGGAGAAGATCGAGGAGGCTTTCATAGAGCGGGAGTGCCTCTTCGTAACGACCCGCTTGGTAGTAGAGTTCGGCCCAATTTTGAAAGAGGACGGGGTTGGGGGCTAGCTCTTGGCTGGCTTTTTGGTAAACGGCTTCCGCTTCTGCTGTATTGCCCGCCAACTCATAAATAGAGGCGTGGTTCAGGCGGTTGAGAAGGGTTTCTCCTTGAAGGGCGAGGGCTTGATCGTTCATGGCGACGGCCTGCTGAAAGAAGAAGTCGGATTGGTAGGTTTGAGCGATGGCAAGATCAACTGTGAATGCCTTGTTGAACACCTCCCCGTACATGAAGCCCAACTGGGTTGCCTGAGTGAGCTCGGCATTGGCTAGCTCGGTGTCGCCACTCACCGTGGCGAGGTAGGCTTCTTTTAAACTTTCATCCACCTCAAAAAGTTGGCTGCGTTGGAACAAAATCATCAAGAAGAGGAAAATCATTGCAAAGGCTGCGGTGCTTTTAGCAGGAGACCACTTCCACTTTATTTTCTCTTCTCTTTGGTGGGTGGCTAAGCTTAAAAAGGCCGCCATGAAGCCGAACTGCGTGAGCAAAGAAAAACCGAAGCCATTGGCGAGGGCTAAAGCCAGAAGGGTGAGGCTTGAAAAGATTTTGGCTGCGTCTTTTTGAACCCAAACGTTCTTCACGAGGAAGAGTGCGTAGACTAGAAACACGAGCAGGCCGGGGAAGCCTAAATGGATCCACGCTTCCAAGAGTTCGTTGTGAGGGCGATCCACCAGATCTCGGTAATCTTCGTATTGGAAAAACTCCTCTTCCACATGGGCTTCGAAGGCGGTGGAAAAGTTCTCTAGACCGATCCCGAAGAAGGGCGATTCTTTTAGGATTTCGGCGCTGCTCTCCCAGATGGTGAAACGGGAACTCAACGATCGCGTGTTTGAACTGAAAACGAGGGCGAAGCCGATGAGGCTCAGCAGGCTGGCGAGCGCTAAAAGCGCGAGCACCTTCTTGTTTTCTTTAAAGTGCCTGACGAAGAGCAGCGCCGTGCACAGCAAGACCGCGAGGAGAGCCCCTCTGCTTTGGCTGCAGATCATCGCCGTGAGTAAGAAAAGGAAGCCGAACCCATAAAGAAGTCGTGCTCGTTTTTGGGTGGCTAAGAAATAAGCTGCTGCTCCGAGAGGAAAGAGTAAAAAAGTCCCCAGGGAAGTTGGGTTCCCGAGCGTGGAAAAACTCCTCCCGGCAAAGATGTCCGTGGTGGTGCTTTCGTAAATGTCCAAGCCCAATTTTTGCAGTATGGCGTAAAGTGCAACAAGCAATCCTGAGAAGAACACGGTCTTGAAGAAGAGTTGCACCTTTCTTTCCTCTTCTTTTGGAGTGCCTTGCAGGTAAACAAGCCCCACTAAGAAGAAACCGATATAAGTGAGTGCGTTCAAAACGCCACCTTGCCGGTAGTAGGTTCCAAAAAAACTGATTTCCGGACGTAGGGAAGTGAGGAGTGAGAGCGCCAGCACGGTGAGCAGCAAGATCAGTCCTCTCTTTTGTCCTTTCGAAAGAGGAAAGGACACCTGCTCTTTGCTGAGCGAATACGCCAAAGTACCCACTATGAGTAGACTCGTCATAACCCCAAAGAATATGTTCTTGGGAATTTCGTAAGCATCAAAGCCCTGCGGATAAAAGAGGAGGGGCAGTGCGAAGAGCGTGAACAAGTAGGCTCTTTCCAGTGTTTTTTGAGGCACGGATTTCCGTTGAGGCATGGGCGGGAGTGTTCATTTGTATTTTAGACCTCTTTCTGCTAGTCTTCAAACCTCAAATTTACTGCTTATGAAAGCCATTTTCAAGCAATGGGCCCTGCAACTTCTTCGCTTCCTTGCCAAGCGAAGGCTGAGCCAAATCCATCCTTTGATTGTGGGCATCACGGGCAGCGTGGGGAAAACTGGAGCGAAAGATGCGATTGCGGAGGTCTTGTCTCGACGATTCAGTGTTCGAAAAAGTGAAAAAAACTTGAACACGGAATTTGGCACGGTGCTCACCATTTTGGGGCTCAAGTCGGGTTACTCTTCGGCTACGGCGTGGCTTTCGGTCTTCTGGCGCGCACTTTGGGACGCTTTTAAAATGCCTGAACGGTATCAGATGTTGGTTTTGGAAATGGGGGTGGACAAGCCCGGAGACATGGACGAGATCTTGAAGGTTTTGACGCCGAACATCATGGTATTTTTGAATGTGAAAAATGTGCACATTGGCAATGGGCAATTTGCCAATCGCCAGGCGGTGTACGAAGAAAAATCCAAAGCTGTGGTGGCGGTGCCCCCGGGGGGATGGGTGATTTTGAATCATGACGACCCTTTTGTTCGTCAGCTGGAAGGCAAATTGCCCGCCCACAGCATCACGATTGGGACGGAAGATGGAGCCGACCTGCAAGCGCGAGACATCGAAATGACCACCGAAGGACTGATGTTCACGCTTTCTTACGATCAACGGGACTTGTTTGTGCGCATGCCACACATTTTGGGGCAGGCTCACATCACTTTGGTTTTGGCGGCCGTGGCGGTGGGCTTTGTGAACGGCATGCCGTGGAAGGCGATCCAAAAAGCCTTGGAAGACTTCCGTTTGCCTCCGGGTCGTATGAACCGGATTGAGGGCAAGAATGGCTCCTTGCTTTTGGACAGCACCTACAATGCTTCTCCAGATACCATGGAGTCTGCGTTGGAGATTTTGAGTCTGTTTCATGGGCGAAAAATTGCGGCGCTTGGAACGATGAATGAACTCGGTGAGTTGTCGGTGAGCGAACACATCAAGGTGGGCAAGTTGGCTGCGGAACATGCGGACATGCTGCTCGCCGTCGGCGAGCACGCCAAGGACTTGGCGGAAGGCGCGCAACGCGGCGGCATGTCCGCCTCGATGATTCACGTCTTCAGTCACTCCAAAGAGGCGGGGCAATTTTTGAGCAAAATTCTAGACAAACACGACACGGTGCTGGCCAAGGGTTCGCAGAATCGAGTCCGCATGGAGCACTTGGTGAAGATGTGCATGAAACACCCCGAAGAGGCGCGCGAGCTGTTGGTGCGGCAAGATAGCTATTGGTCCCGTCACGCTTAAATCATGCTCGTTGGACATCAAACTATTCTTGAGAAACTACAAAAAGATGCGGCGCGCGGCACGCTCCATCATGCGCATTTGTTTTTGGGGCCCGAGCATGTTGGTAAGACCAAAGCCGCGCTGACTTTGGCGGTGACTTTGCAAGGAGCGGAGGATAAGGTTCTTGGAAAAAAACACCTTCTGGAAGGTCTGGATCCGGACACACTTTTGTTTTTAGACACCGGTGAGGGCTTGGGCATTGAAGTGGTGCGCAGCATCGTGGAGCGTTGCAACCAAGGTCACCAAAAGCCCTACTTGATCGTGGTGATTGAGAATCTAGGCCGTCTCAAAGCAGAGGCCTGCAATGCACTGCTCAAGACTTTGGAGGAACCTCATCCGGGGGCTTTGTTTCTGCTCACGGCGAACCATGAAGAAGACGTGTTGCCCACGATTCGATCCCGCACGCAGGTGCATTTTTTTCAGACGCTTCCGGATGAAACCATGCTTCCCCTTTTAGAAGGTCATCCGCTTTCGCAACGCCTCTTGTTTTTTGCGATGGGGCGGCCCGGCAAACTGCTGAGGCTCATGAACGACACCGCTTATTTGGACGCCCACGAAACCATGCTTCGAGACCTCACGGAGTTCATGGAACGTCCTCAAACCGCGCGGGTTTTTGCTCTCACCCGCAAGTACGAAGGCGGCGAACTACTCTCTGAATTCTTGGATGTGCTGCTGCGCCGTTGCCGCACTCAACTGCTTTCGAGGGAGTCGCATCAAGCTTTGGCGCATCTGGATTTTAGCCGCGTGCTAGATCAGACCGAAGATGCTAAACTGGCCCTGCGCAACAATGTGAATGCCAAGCTTTTGCTTGAAAACCTGCTTTTGCCCTTTGTCCCTTAAATTTCAACCTGATGATTGCTTATATCCTCCTCTTTCTCTCCGGGTTCTGCCTGAGCCTCATGTTCATTCGTCGTCTGCGCCTCACTCGGCAAGATTTGAAGCTGCAAGTGAAGTTGCTGAGTGAAGAGCGTGGTGAGTTCGCGAGTGAAGATTTGGAAGATTTCCCCTCTGACAACGCTGAACCCGTGCGTGCAGTCGCTCCGGAGGAAGAACGTGTGCCTTGTGCCGTGCTGCCCGCTCAAGAAGAGGAGCTCCCGGATCTCGAAGGCGGCGTTCGCAAAGCCTTTCTACGTGCGGATGTTTTTTTTGGCCGCAACCAGTTGGATGAAGCAGAGCCTTTGCTCATCGCCATCTTGAATGAGGAGCCGGGTCACTTGGATGCTCATCATAAGCTGGGCCTTTTGTACATGAAGCGCGGCGACTTTCAGAATGCGGAATTGTATTTTTCTAAGCTCGTGAACCTCAAACAAGACCCTGTTTACTTCAGCAACCTGGGTGCAGCGCTGTACCAACAACAGCGTTTGATCGAAGCCGCTGAAGCCTACGAGAACGCTATTTCGCTCGATGACCGCCGCGCCGAACGCCTACAAAGTTTGGCTCAAGTGTATTTCGAACTCGGGGAAGATGAAAAAGCCCTGCACAACTTTGAACGTGCCGCTCGCCGCAAACCTAAAGATGAGGGTTTAAAGCTCATCTTGGCGGATTACTACGAACGCCTCGGAGACGTGGAGCGTGCCAAACGAATGCTCGAAGAGCTGCTCGATATGGATCCTTACAATGAGGATCTCAAAGAGAGACTCAAAGGGCTTTAGGCTCGTTCCATTTGCTCTAAGATACCACCTGTGCGACTGAGGAGGTTTGCGGCGACTTCTTCGGTGATGTCCAGACGTGGACCAAAACGCAAGATGTTGCCTCGAAGACCGCCTGCGCCCACGACCATTCTCAAACGCGCAGGGCCACTGACTCCAATTCTGCGGAAGGCAGCTACGTTTTCAGGCGTCCTCAAGTCTAGAGCACGCATCAGACCCATGCCATTTTGACCGGTCACAATGCCAGGGAAGCGAGCCATGAGTTCAGCGAAACCAGCTTCGATTTGTTCTCCACGGGCACGGACATTGCCTTGAAAAGCGGGGTCGGAAACGGCCTCATCCACCAGGATTCCTGCCACTGCTCCACGAATGGTTTGCCCGTAGGTGTCGTAACCTTTTCCAAGGCCGTTGGCTCGTGCTGCCTCCATCACTTCTTTACGAAATGCCGCCCAAGCAAGAGGTTCGCCGTCTCCAGAGCCTTTGGCGCTGGTTACGAAGTCAGGGATGGTCAAAGGATCGCTGGAGTCCACGAGGCCGGCGGGGAAGAAGCGTCCGGTGCCGGTGCGCCAGGGTTGGGTTTGTACTCCATCGAAGTGGACATGTCCATCACGGCGGTGAGCGTCTCTGGCCATGTCTTGTAGACTCGCGAGATCGATGTTTCGGAATCCGGCTACTCCTTGTACTCCTCCTTCGGCGATCAAATGCGGAGAGAAGCCGCGAGCAAGGTCTTCTTCGGTTTTTGCTACGTAATCCTCAAAAAAATTCCTTCCCACTGAGGTTTCTTCAAAGCCTGCGAAGCTCACTGGCAGTCTGCTGGGTAAATCTGATCCATGAGGTTGCTGCCAAGCGGGATGTCGCAAAAGAAAGAGCGTGGCTCCGTTCCCGTGATAGCCTTCGTCCAGACCCATGACGTGCATTTTCCCTTCCAAAGCAGCTTGGCTCACCCGTAGAGCTGCGGTGTTGGCAGCGGTTCCGCTGGAAGCGAATTCCACTTCGTAGTCGCCACCTAGTTCTGCGGCCAAGTGCCGCTGCAAACGTCCGCGCAGCTCATCAATGTAGGAATGAGTGAAGTCGGCTCCTACCGCATTGAGGCCTGTATGATCAGTGAGAGTGCTGACCTCCGCCGTCGTGTTTCTTCCTCCCAAAATGCTGCACAGAATTTGGCTGTGGGCGTCCAGATGAGGGACTCCGTCCGTGTCCACTAGATAGTGCCCGTCACGGCGTGCTAAGTTGCCCATTCCCGCGCCGGTGTAGGCGCCACGATGGCCCCTATAACGTTCGTACTGAGCGTCCACTGCTTCTGGGTCATTGAGATCTATCATGGGGAGGAATGTTAAATCTAAGTCATAATTGTAATCGATGGCTTTATAGAGGCAAATGGAGAGCCTTGCGAGGCGGCACCTTTTGTGGCGGCCTGCTCTATTGACTTGCTTTGTTTTTATAATATAATATACTCTAAGTTGTAGCCTATCCTCTTTTTATGAAAGGCCGTGTTGATTCAGAACGATTGGCCGCTGCCCCTGTGCTCAATCAAGAGCTTCTGCGAGGTTTGGTTGCTGGAGAAGTGGCGGAGGACTTGTTTCAGGTTCCTGACCTGCCTGGTTTCGACAATGAGTTGCTTGCGGCCTTTCAACACGTTTACCACGAAAGAGGAATTACCCTTGAAACAAGGATCCCTTCAAGGTCCACTCCCGAACGTTTTTCTGCGCTCAAGGTGAAAGGGGGCTTAAAGGATGCCCCGACGGGTGCTCACCTTCTCGTGCAGAGAGGTTTTGATCCTTCAACTCTAGGCGAAAGTTTGAGAGATCGTGTGATCGGAACCTTTGCCTATGACCTTGGGGCTGCCGTGCACCCCAGGTACCCTGGGATGGCTGGTGTATCTAGAGAAAATGGCCTTCCTGTGCGGTTTCCCTTGGTTTCTTACGCTGCTCCGCACCCTCTAAGACCCCAGCAGCATGCGCTTGGCACTCGATTGCGTGACGAGAAAGGACTTGCCCAGGCTGCTCTTGATACTGCTCACCTTCGAAGTTGGGCGGATTCTGCTGGACGCTGGGAGGGCACTATCCATGTTGTGAGTGCGGGAGGCTTTGGCGTGGGGAGCAAGCGACGATAGAGCATTTATTCCGCTACTCTTGTGGCTAATACAAACAATAGCGTGGCGTAGTTGACAGGAATTTTAACTATGCTAGAATACACACTCCTAAACCTCCCCACCCTTGGGATCGAACATCCTGAGCACCATCGGTAACCTAGTGAAAGGGAGCCCCAAATTCCTGCCTCTTCTTTTAGCTCAACCGGGTTCCCTCGAGATGCTTTCTGCAAAAATTCAGGTGATTCAAGAGAAGTGTGGTGTGACCTTGAGCTCCCCGATGGCGAGAGCGTTGGCAGAAGATTTTCCTTCCGAAGAGGACGCTAAGGCTCAAATAGAGCGTATCAATGCAAGTGCTCAGCCTCGTTGGTCGGATCTTGGTGCTGGGCCCGGTTACGTCACTCCCAACAGGTTTTACGCTCCGTTCTTTTATGATGAAGTCTATCGTGGGCAAACTCCTTCTGGTGTTGCCGACTCCCACACTTCTCAAGTCGGGTACTGGAATGGTCACGATCTTTATGAAAGTGGGTTTGGTTCTGAAAAACTCAAGGTGGGGCCTCACAACTGCACTCGTGACTTTATTTTTGGCTCCTGTGATGACGGAGGCTTTCTGACTTCTACGCTCACCCCTTCAGAGTGGGGTTGCTTCACCGACCTTACAAAGGCTAGAACCGAGCTGGCGACCGAGGAAGTGGCTGCTTACATGAAAGAACGGGAAAAAGTCAGTGCCCGTTTTGGAGAACGTCCAAACTATGAGGGAATCTCTTTTGAATCCTTGCTCAGCTACCCTCAACGTTTCAATTTTGAGGAGGTGGCCCTGATGCACCGTGCGAGTGTATGGACAGAAGTTGCGGCGGCTTTCGACCCTGCTTTTTCTGCAAGCCAAATTGTTTACTTTGTGAGCAGCAAACTGCAAGCGGAGCAGGTGAATCCTTATGCCTTTTTGGCTGGACGTTTTTCTGTGGGAGAAATCGCTCGGGTGCTTGATGCTAAGACTCCTCCTTTGAAAGCTCAACACTATTTGGCTTATGATGTTCGTTTCACTTTTGATGAGATCCTCTATTTTGTAGAAAAAGGGGTCAGCCCTTCTATGGCTGCGTCATTTGACCCCAGCATCGAGCCTCTCAATATTCCTTGGTATCGAGAGTATGGCTACACTCCCCGGAGCATAAATCCTTACGCTCCCACTCTCTCCGAGCTGTGTTCCCCGGACGCTGAGAGCGGTTCTGATGTTCTCGCTCGACAGCTGATGGACCTTGCTCGTTTGGACGTTCCCGTCAAAGACCTAAGTGCGGCGCTGGCTGGGCCTTACAAAGACGGCCTTTGTGCTGAAGAAAATCTTGGTCAAGTTCTGAGTTCTGGCATTCCGTTGAAGGACTATTTCACTTACCCAGAAGGTGACCCTTTTGAAACTCTCTTGAGGTTCAGCCATCGTCAATCTTGGTATGAGGCAGGGATCAGTCCTGCCGTTGCGCGAACTTTTCCTGCCGACATGTGGGGAAATGAAGTTAAGGACTGCTTAGGTAAAGACGTTAACGGGCCTGAAGCAAGTTCTTGGATGCAATTGGGTTACGACTCAAGAACGGCTTGTGATTTTGCCGCCAGTGACTTGACTCGCAAAGTGGTACGGCCTTTTGACAATCATTTTGGCCCTTGGGATATTGAGGGTTTTATTGAGAAAGGATATCCAGCTAAAACGGTGAACTCGTTCCCAGACCGTTTCAGTGGATGGGAAGTGGAGAGTCTTTTGACGGATGGGATTGGCGCGGCAGAAGTGCTTGCCTTGCCTTCGAATTTCTCTTTCCGTGCGGTGCTGGCTGTTCATGAGGACCCGAGCTTGAAAGACAAAATCTTGGCTTACCCGGCCGGCTTGGATACCGATATCGTTCTAGACTGGATCGCCAGTGGCGTGAGCGTGGAGCAAGTGGAGGCTTATCCCAAACGGTTTGACGCTCTAGATATCCAGTGTTTACTCAAAAACGATTTGTTGCCCGAGTCTGTGAGCCCGGAGGTGGCTGCCCTTTATGATAAGCATTACGCCGGTTGGTCCATTGTGCAAATGGTGGCAGCGGGAATAGCTCCAGAATTGGCCAACGACCCTCGAGTTATTGCAGGGGATTCCTGGTGGAGCCTTAAAGACCATGCTCTTGAAGAGTTGCGGCCCTATGCCGAACGTTTCTATTTTTTTGGCGCGGCAGAACTGCTGAAGGCGGGTGTGAATTCAGAACTGGCCAATGCTTATCCTAAAATGTTAAATGGCCACTCGGTTGGCTTTCGTGAAGTGATTGAGCTGCAAAAAAGAGGAGTGCAGCCAAAGGACAAAAATCTAGAGGACGTGTTCATGGAACTCGCGACTGACCGTCGGCCTTAGTTACTGGGGGTGGCACTTTCTGCGTCTGCTCCGGTGGCCCCCGCTTGTCCTTCCCAATACTTGGCTGGGCGGGCTTCGTAAACGGAGTGAATTTGTTCCTTCACTCCACTGACGGTGGCGGCGTAGGTGCTTGTAGAGCCAGTGGGGTAGGTGACGATGCGGTACCAAGCCACGGTGAAGCCGGTGTGGCCGTGTTCTTTGAGCTCCTGGACGCCGGGTTCGAGCTTGTCGGTGTAGGTGATTACGGAGTCCGGAATGGAGCGGTAGTCGTAGGCGTAAGGCCCTTCCATGGTCACGGTGCGCTGATCGTTGGTTCCGTAGAAAACATAGAAGGCTGAATTGCCGTCGGTGTAGGCTTGAACCAAGAGGGCGGCGGGCGTGTCGTTCACGAATTTAAGGTCGGGGGCTGGATCGTAAACCGTGGCGTCCAAACCGTACCCATAAGGACGAGCGTAGTAGGAAACCGCGTAGGAGTGGTTGCGTCTCGAGGTGATGGGGAGGCCGGTGTACAAAGCGGCGCGGAACATCGTGGAAGAGATTTGGCAGAGTCCGCCTCCGTATTCGGGAATGGTTTCGTCACCTTTGATCACGAGTTCGGGAAGGAAGCCGTGTTCCGCGTCCACGGGACTCATCTGGCCCATGAAGGAGAACTCGGCACCTTGCTCAATGAGGATGCCGTTGTATTGAGCGATCCCGGTTTGAATGTTGTGGATGCGTCCGCTGGGAGACCCACCAAAATCGGAGTAGCCGAGGCCCACCAAATCGGTGATGCCTTTTTCTTTGAGCGCGTCGGGAACGGTGACGGCGGGCATGACTTTGTTGATGGGGAGAGCAATGGGTGCGCCTTCGGACTCGGGCATCAGTTTTTCAAGCACCAAATCTAAGAGGCCGAGTTTGTCCAATTCTTTTCCGAAGCGGGCGCTGCCTTCAAAGGTGATGCTTCCGTCTTCGTTTTGGGTGATCACCGCTCCCGTGGGATCTTCTTCCACTTCGGGCACGAGGGTGCTTTCGGCGTAGCTCACGAAGGCCGCTTCATCGAGAGTCCATGGGTCGGCGGGCAGGACCCAATCCAAGTGATCTTTCATGGCCAAGTCCCAGGTGTTGCCAAACTCGTCTTGGAGCGTCACCACTTTTGTGGCGAGTTCTTCGGCGGTGGGGAGCAGGGCCACCAATTCGGCGTCGGTGACTTCGGGTTCGTCGGCGAGCAAGGTCAGCGTGAAGGATTCTGGCAGGCTTGCTTCAGTGAAGCTGCTTTGAAGGAAGGTGAGCAGTTCCTCTTTTTGAATCGCGTAGCCGATTTGGCCGGGCTGAATGGTCACGGCTTTTCCGTCCCACATGAAGCTGGCGTTTTTGTTCGCTTGTTCGAAGCCGGTTTCAGCGAGGGTTCGGTCGAAAACAGTCTGGTCGATAGAAAGAGGCACTTCGAAACTTTGGCCAAAAAGGAAGGTGCGGATTTTTTCAAACGCACTGGCGGTGCTCATGAATTCTTTGAGTTCTTGGTCCACGGTGTCGAAGCCTGGGTTCACTCCCAAAGCGGTGAGGGTCACGGGCAGAGAACCTCGTTCGGAAGTCAGGGTGAGGGGTTGCAACAGGCGAGCCTGAGCCCACTCTTGGGTGGCCTCATCGAGTGCTTCGAAGGTCGTGAAGCTGCCTTCCAAGGCTGGGGTTTCGTCAAAGAGACCTGTGATGCGCGTCTTCGCCGCATAGGCTTCTTCGGGAAGGTGGGCTGCTTGGTAAGCCAAGGCGGTGCCTCCAAGAGCAAGGGCTGCGACGCCCGTCACGAGGAGCGCCCATTTGAGATGAGGTCGTTTCTTTTTTTTCATGAAGAATTATTCCTTGTCCTGAGTTTCGGGCGGAAGCACTTCCATTTCGTCGGGAAGTTCTTTCATCTGCTTCACAGGAGCTGCTTTTTTCTTTCCGAAGAGAATTCTTCGAAGCAGGACTTTGAATAGGCGGAAGAATCCCGTTCCCGTTTCTTTAGCGGCAGCACCCACATCTTTGGCTTTTTCTTTGACCATGTCTCGAGTTTCTTTTCCTTTTTGGGGAGCGAAGGTCAAGCTCACGGCCGATCCGATCGCGGTGCCGATGAGGGCTCCCATCACGATTTTATCGAGGGTGGATTTGTTTTTTTCGTCTGCCATATAAGCGGTGTCGCTTGCGCGACGGTTATTACCTAGCACTAGCGTGCCTAACGTTTAAACTGGGGCTTTTCTCGAGCGTAGTCTACCGACTTGGTGGTGCGGATCAAGTTCACTTTGATGACTCCGGGGAAGGCGATTTCGTCTTGGATTTTGCCGGCAACTCCGTCGGCGAGCTCTTTCATGTCTGTGTCTTGGATGCGATTGGTGTCCACGATCAGGCGCAATTCGCGTCCGGCAGACATGGCAAAGACTCGGTTCACTCCTTGGAAGGAGAGGGCGGCTTGCTCGAGGGCTTGGATGCGTTCGAAGTAATTGGTCACGGATTCTTGACGAGCACCGGGGCGGCCGCCGGAGATGGCGTCCACGGCTTTGACAAGGAAGTCTTCGGGGCTTTCGCAGGGCACTTTGTCGTGGTGGGCGAAGGCGGCGTGCACGATGATGGGATCGAAGCCGTGCTTGTCTAAAATTTCTCGTGAAAGATCGTCGTGCGCGCCGCCGACGTCGTGGTCGATGGCTTTGCCGATGTCGTGGAAGAACGCACCTTGCATGGCGAGGGAAGGATCTTTGAGGCCGATCATCTCGGCGAGCATGCGAGCCGCAAAGCCCATTTCGTTGGAGTGACCGGTGACGTTCTGTCCGTAACTGGTTCGATAGTAAAGGCGGCCCGTGTAGTTCACGACTTCACGATCCATCTTTTTGGGATCGAGGCCCATGAGGCGGATGGATTCCTCTCCTTTTTTGTCGCAGAGGGCCATCATTTCGGTGTTGGCTTCGTCCACGGCGGCTTTGATCATGGCGTGGTCGAGGGTCCCGACTTTTTTGGCTCGGTTTTGAAGTTTTTCAATCGCGCGTTTGGCGATGTTTCGGCGGAAGAGGTTCACACCGCCCACGTGCAGTACATCCGGAGCGCCATGGTTGAAGATGAGGGAAACGGGCAAAAGACTTTCGAGGTAGATGGCGTTGGTGCCGGCCTTGCCAATGAGGAGCCCTTTGAACTTGTCGTCCTTGAGGACCATGCTGGTGCTGTTTTTGTCCACGGAACTTTCGACACCGAGGCGTTGAATGACCACCTGGAGGATGGCTTTGGCGTGACGAGGAGCGTCTTCGGTCATTTCTTCGATGGCCACTTTGGCACGCACGTCCGAGTTGGCGGTGATCAACTTTTCGAGATTGCTCTTGGATGTTTCGAGGGCCTGTTCCTGGCTGAGCTTGGCTTGTTTGCTGAGCAGTTCGACACGTTTTTCTTGAGCGGATTTTTCTTGTGTTTTGAGACTTTCCACTTCGGACTTAAGCGCCGCAACAAGGTCTTGTTGAGCTTTGTTGCGTTCTTCACGGCGCTTCAAGATTTCTTCTTTTTGAGCCAGAGTTTTTTCCATCTTTTCTAGGCTTTCTTCCGCTTCTTTTTCTTCACGTTCAATGGCTTTTTGGATGCGTTCCACGGCTTCCTTGGATTCGTGTTTGAGGCGCTTGGCTTCTTCCTCGGCCTTTTTCAAAGCTTCCGTGGGATCCACTTTTTCGACGTTTTCCCCTCGAGTGAGTGCAAAGACGGCTCCCGCAGAAACGGCGAGTCCGAGGACGAGAGCTAAAAGGTTCAGGAACATTGCGCTGGGTAAGTGGGATTAGTTTAACTCAACGGGATAGGATTGGGAAGCCTGCGTGCTCGATTTTCTAAAGTGTTGGTTCAACCAAGAATGCGTACTTTCGAGAAATCGTCCACAATCTTGGCGCCGTGAGCGAGTATCCATTGCAGCTCTTCAGCAGTTCTGTCCGCACGGCGAATGATCGCTGGCATATGAGCGTTGGCGGCGGCTCTTGCGTCCACTTTTGCATCTCCAAACAAGACCGGACGTCGAGCGCCCAAGCGACGGGCCCCCTCCAAAAGCATGTCGGGGTGAGGTTTAGGTTTATCGCCCACGCAGGTCATGGTCACGACCGTACTGACCGGGAAAAGTACTTCGGGGGGTATTCGAGAGACCTTGACTCCCCAGCTCGGCAGAGTGGAGTTGGTTGCGACTGCGGTGGGCAAAGCTGCGGTTTGTGCTCTTGTGAGCAATCCACTCGCGTCATGCAGAGGCGTCAATTGCATTGGCATGGCGAGGGCCGCTTGAAAGCGAGCTGCGACTTCTTCCCACTCTGTTATTAAACGGTGTTTTCCTTCAGAGCTCTGGAATTTTTCTATCACAATGCGTGCGTGTTCGCTTGCCAAGCCTCTCAATCTTTCGAACGGTGGTACGACAAAACCAAGGGAGCTCAGGGCCAGGCTTCGTGCTTCTTCAACGGGCCCCCTTTCAAAACCTGTGAAAAGCGTTTCATCCCCATCAAAGAGGGCTGCATCGCATTCCACCACTTCCGTTTCCCCCTCTATGGTTTCAAGCTCAAGTTCCATGGTTTAGAGGAGTACTTTGCGTACTAAGTTCACTGCTTTTTCGATCTCGGCTTTCGTCGTGGGGCGCCCGAGAGTCAGGCGCAGAGACTCGAGGGCGCGTTGCTTGTCTTGACCCATGGCGAGGAGCACGTGAGAGGGTTCGGTTTTGCCCGAGGAGCAGGCCGAGCCGCTGGAGGCGGCGAGGCCTTCCAGATCCAGACGCATCACCAGAGTTTCGCCGAGATGATCGGGAATATGGAGGTTGAGGTTGTTTTCGCTGCGATGCACGAGCGATCCGTTCACGGTCACGCCTGGAATTTTTAGAAGTTCTTTCATCAAAATGCCCCGGATTTTGCCGAGGCGAGCGGCCTCTTTTTTGGCGTCCTTCAAAACCAGCTCCAAGGCTTTGGTGAAGCCGACGATGAGGGCTGCGCTTTCGGTGCCGCCCCGCATGCGGAATTCCTGGCCGCCGCCGTGAATGAAAGGCGTGATTTTCACTCCTTCACGGATGTATAAAAGTCCCACTCCTTTGGGTCCGTAGATTTTGGATCCGTTGAGCGAGAGTAGATCCACGCCCAGCTCTTCCATGTTGAGATCCACAAAACCGGGGGCTTGGCAGGCGTCCGTGTGCATGAGGATGCCGCGTTCGCGGGCGAGCTTGGCGATTTCTTTCACGGGTTGAATGGTGCCGACTTCGTTGTTCACCAGCATTACCGAAATGAGCACGGTGTCTGGGCGAAGGGCAGCTTCAACGGCTTCGGGGTGCACGATGCCCTCGGAATCCGGGAGGACTTCGGTGAGGTCGAAGCCAAAGTTGTCGCGCAAAAAACGGGCCGGTTCGAGCACAGCGGGGTGCTCGATGGCAGAAACGACAAGGTGGCCCGGTGAGTCGCCGGGCTTTTTTCTTCCAAAGGCCGCGCCGAACACAGCAGCATTGCAGGATTCTGTTCCGCTCCCGGTGAAAATGATTTCGTGCACCGAGAAGGCGCCGAGCAGGGTTACGCATTTGAGGCGAGCCTCGTCAATGGCACGACGCGCCGTCTGCCCCAACTGGTGAATGGAAGAAGGATTCCCAAAACACTCCTTAAGGTAGGGCTGCATGGCCTTTAAAACCCGAAGGTCCAAAGGAGTGCTGGCGGCGTAGTCCAAGTAGATGGGAGTCCTCTTCGCACTCATTCGCGAACCATTTTTTTAAAGTGCTTCACGAGCTGTTGTTCCAGTTTGTCCGTGGCAAAGTCGAGGCTCTCGGTGATGCTGTGCTTCACTTCACTGGATGTCAGACGTGCTTTGGGGAGCTCAAAAACGTAATCGAATTCGAAGGCGGTGTGCTTGTCGTGTTTCTGGATGTTTGCGTTCACCACCACCTCGTCTTCACCCGGATGATGGGCGTCGAGCAGCGTGCTGAGCGTTGCCAATTTTTTATCGAGATAAGCCTCGAACTGTTCCTTCTCGGGTTCCGTCAAATTTTTGATGCGTTTTTGGACTCGCATAGGACAAGGTGTTAGGAGTAAACATCCCAGTGTTTGGGATTTTCAAGCTTAGCATTTCCAAATGGTTTCGGAAATGCCTTCTTTGAAATTGAGCTTGCGTGCAAACATGAAGAGAAAGTCGGATAGGCGATTGACGTAGGAGAGGACGTTCTTTGGGAGCGGCTGGACTTGGCTGAGCTGACGTTCGGCACGGCGACACACAGCGCGGGCTTGGTGCGCGCGGATGGCTTTTTCGTGGCCACCCGGCAGGATGAAGTTTTTGAGTGGTGGAAGTTCGGCCTCCATGGCGTAGATGGTCTCTTCCATTTTTTGGAGTTCGGCGGCGAGGAACCCGGGTTCCTCTTTGCGGCGCAGGTCGGCCACGGCGGCTCCCAGGCTGAAGAGTTCGCTCTGAATCTGATCTAAGCCTAGACCCGCGAGGTGGGCGTTGAGCTCATCCAAAGCCCCCACGGCTTCGATGCGTGGATCGGACTTTGCCACCCGTTCGCCGCTGTAGAGGCTGGTCTGCCCTTGGTCGCCGGTTTTTGTGACAATGCTCATGGTTTGAGTTTACACGTCGTGCAGAGCCCAGGCCACTCGTGTTCCCTCGCTTCGTTGTAAAAATTTGGGAATTTGGGATGCTCGTGGGTTTCTTCGACTTTTTCTTTTACAGCCTTGCATTTTTTACAAATGCCAAAACTGTGACACGATGTTTTTCGTCGAGCCTGCATGAGACGACGACAGGAGAAGTAGGCGTTGAAACTGGGGGAATAGTGGACCAGTCCTTCTTTCTGAAAGGCCTTCAGCACGCTATAAATGGTGGAGCGAGGCAGACCTGTTTCTTCTTTCAGTTCAAGCACGGTGAGTGCTTTCCAACTTTCGTCGAGGGCTTTCGCGATGAGGTCTCTTTCGAGAGTGCATCTGTATCTATGCACTTGCAGAAAGCCAACAAGTTCTGTTTTTGGAACTGTTTCTTTGATCGTGTCTTTTTCAAGTCTTGGCATGGGCTCGAGTGTTAGGAGTCCATTTTATGAAAAAGCTGCTATTTGGACAATGTCCAAATAAGAACTTTAACGATTTTTGGCCCTTTGAAGGGGCCTCACTCGAAGTAATCGAAAGTGAACTCGGTGGTGGTGCCCTTGAACGAGTTGGTCACGATCGCGTGGTCGGTGCCGCCCTGGTCGAAGTGAGTGGTGTCGGTGCCATAAAGGTAGCGGTCTTCGGCGGTGCGGCCGAGGTACCAATCGCGAGGGTGGGCGAAAAACATGTCGATGGTGAGGTCGCGGGTGGGCGCCTCGTCGAGACCGAGGCTGGTGGAACAAGCAAAAACGTGGGTCGTGTTTTCAAAAGTATCGATGCCAATGTCTTTCGAGGGATTGGTGTTCAACATGTTGGTGAGCACTTCGTCTTTTTCAATGAGCAAGCGGAGAAGGACCTCAACGGCGACGGGGCTGTCCACTTCTACGCTGCGGGCGGCGGTCACGTCGCGAGCGCTTAAAATGTCCATGGAACGGAGGTCGTGCACGTAAGCGATGTCGCCGGGCAAGTAGTGAGAAAAGTCGATGCTGAAAATGAAGAGTGTATTCTCGCGGCCTTGCAAGGTTTGCACAAGGTCCACCACTTCTTCTTCGGTCGTTTCGGTTTGTAGCATAAAGCCTTCCACGGTGGCGTCCGGGAAATATTCGTTCACTAGATCTCGATGCACCGTAAAACCGTGTTCGGTTTCGGGAGGCGTGGAAATGTGCGTGGCTCCGGCGTGAAAATGGTCGGGACTCACGATGACCACGTGCTTCCAGTCCTGCGAAGAAAGTGAGGTGTACATGGCTTCGATGTAATCCTTCACCAAAAGATGGTGGGGCAGGAGCACGATGCCGTTGCCGAGTTCGGCTGAGTTTCCGCAGCCGGGAAAGAGGTCTTCCGAAAGTTCAGAGGGCTGAGCCGGTGTGGTGCAAGCGCAAAACAGCGCCAGCGCCAAGACTAGTACAAGATTCCTCCCCATTCTACAGCGGTGAATCCGTGGCGGGCTTCATGTTTGTACGTGGGCATTGCAAGGCCAACCGTGGTGGTTCCACGGTAGAACATGAAGAGGCGAAGCACCTGATCCGGTGCGGGCAAAATGGTGAGTGGGGCGATTTGGTCCATGACTTCCTTGCCCACAAAAGAAAATTCGATGTAAGGATCCGTGACCGCTTCCAACTTGGGCTGCCAGAATTCCATGAAGTCTCTGCTTTCTTTTTCGTTCAAGCCCATGGCGAGCAAGGCTTTGGGAAGCTTCGTGGACACATCCTCTTTTGCGAGGGTCCAGGTCGTTCCCGCGTCCATAGTCTCAGAAGAAGTTCCTTCCCAAAAGAGGTAAGGGTAGTTCAATTTGTCTGCGATGTTGGTGAGGAGTCCGCTGGCTCGGGCGAGCACGGTCCATCCTTCCGTTCCGTAGTCCGGAATGGTTTTGGTGAATTCCTCGATGCCTACTTTCACGCGAACGAGGGTGTTCTTTTCGGGGTAGAGGTAAATGACGGGCTTTCCGCATTCTGCGGCAGGGGCGTACTTGGATTCATAGGTCAGGGTTACGCTGCCATTGTCCATTTTAATGAAGAACACGCTGCTCAAGGCCAAGAAATCTTGCACGGTTTCTACGGAAGTTTCCTTGTACTCAAGGGGGTCTTCACCGAGGTCGTAGGCTTTGGCCATCAAGTAATTGTCGAAGGCGTTGTACACGCGTTGTTCCAAGTCATAATTGTTATAATCGATGCTCAGTCCCTCGCGAGGGTTTATGTTTATGGGCTGGTAGACGCTGCGTCCATCCAGGGTTCCCACTTCTTCGAGGTTGGCCATTTCATCGTCCGTGGGCTCGTAAGTGTCGATGCAGGACCACGCCAAGCCACAACCGCCTGCGGTGAGGGAGAAGGTTTTTTCTTCGGATTTTCCGTCTTTACCAGTGAAGTTGAATTCGGTGTTCTCTAGGACACTGCTATCGAAGTTGCCTTCTTTATCGGTGGCCATGAATAGGTTGGGCAGCACGGTATAACGAGCCATCACTCCATCGGGAGAAACCCCGTAGAGACAGCCGCCTGCGGTGAAATACATGGGAAAGGCAGGGTCCTCAAAGACATTCAGACGCGTGAGGCCGTCCATGCTCGAAATGACTTCTTGATTCTCGGGGAATTGATTGGCATTCAAGCGAGAGAAAGCATCCAAAAGGGCAACGCTGTCGTTGTCGTAACCGGCGAGTGTGGCCGGCACTTCGAGTTCTGGAATGTTGACGCTGCCGTCTTGGGCATCCATGGGTCCGCCCAACCAGGCCTCAGCGCTTGTCGAATAGTTGCTGAGCAAGGTCCAGGTGTCGGTGGCCTCATCTACGGCGTAGCGGAAGAACGCTGGGCCACAAGGTCCGTCGCAGCTCTCTTGGACCAGGACCAGGCTTTGCCCTTCGTAATCTGCACCTTTAAACGTTCCCGTCTTCCACATGTGCAGCATGAGTTTTGCGTTCTCAGGATCTTGGTACTTGTCCCGATTGTTTTCCACGATCTCCACTGCGGAGAGTGCTTCTGCGGTGTCCAAAAAGTCCACGGTTTGGGAATAGAGGTTTTCGGTCTCTTGATTTTCAATGACTTCGTTTTCGTCCACCACCTCGACGTCTTCGACAGGCGGCGTATTGCACGCGGCAAAGCTGAGCAAAAGAAGGAGGGCGAGGGGTTGTTTCTTCATATAAAAGTATTAAGTCAATTGAGTATACGCACGGGCGCTGGAAAAGAAACAAGTTTTTGGCTAAGTTGGGCGAGCTTTTAAAAAACCTCTATGGCTGACAACACCATCCTTCAAGAAGAAATTTTGCGTTTAACCGACAAACTGGCGGCTCTCAAGGAGTTCAAGAGTCTGATGAAAGAAATCGAGGACGACATCCCCATGGAATTAGAAGAGCTCAATTTGCAAATCAAAGACCTCAAGAAACAGGCCAAGGATTTGAAAGATGCGCACATCAAACTCATCATCGAACAAAACACCGAGTACAACGAATACCGCGAACACGTGCTCGAAGCCAAAGAAGAAATCGCTGAAGCCAAGCTCAAAATCTTCACCGAGGCGGCCAACCAAAGTCGTGAACACGGAGACCTCGACCAAACCGTGGTCGTGCAAGGCGCTCCTTTCCGTTTGCAAACTCAAAAAGAAGTGCAAGTTTACCTCAATGGTAAGGCGGTGAAGTAGGCCTAGACTTTCTTCTTAGGCCAGTTTCGGAGCGCGGTCTGGAAAAGATTCGCTCCCACCAAGCCAAAGAGTTCCGGGTAAGGGGCCACAAAGAACATCAGCAGATGGGTGAGGGCGGCGGCGAAGGTTCCGTAAGCCACTTGGTGTCCCGTTCTGAACGGGGAAGTTTTGGGTTCCATGAGCATGATGGTGGCGTAGAAGTACAGCATGGAATCGGTGAACACGAACTGCACCGATTCTAAACCCTGACCACGAATCAAAAGGCCCAGGGCATAAACCACTAAGAAACTGAGCACGGCCGTCCAGCGGTGCCAGGAGGGAACCCCGATCACGACCCAAAGGCCGATCAGGACCAATGAGTAGACTCCGTGGAAGGATGCGCCCCACCAAGACACGAAAGGGTGTTCCAGACCAGGGATGAACGCCAAGATCAAAGCCGAAAGCAGCAAAGCGGCGGCAGCGGGATTCACCACCGGAGAACCCTTGTATTCCACGAAAAACTTAATCGTGATGGCGAGAAAGGTTGCGGTGAGTGGGAAGACCAGATCCGCCCAGGTCGACCCGTAATGCAGGATCAAAAATAAGATGAGGCCGGTGATCACCGTGTCCCACACGTTTTTATGTTTGCTGGGGAAGAAAGTGCTGTAGAGCGCGAAGAGGACCAAGCTGAAGCCCAAGGTTGCGGTCAAGTGCAGGGTGAGTTGGCTGGAGGCGTTGAAGCCAAAAGCGAAGGCTGAAAAGAGGATCAGGAACGCTGCACAGCGTTGAATGGGGTCGAACTTGAAAGTCATGGCGGGGTGGGATAGGATGCTTCCTGCGCCATTTTAACCAAACTGTATGCAAAAAACCATCCACTTCGCCCTTTTCTTGTTCTTAGTCACGGGCATGCTTTTTACGGGTTGTGAAAAGACCTCTACCGGAACTGAAGAGGAGGTGAGCGGCTCTTTGGAAGAGAGTTTGGGAGTTGAAACCGAAGAGACCAGTGAGGCTGTGAACTTCGAAGACTTCAATGGAACTTTGGAAGAGACTGAGGGGTCAAGCAGTTCCGAGTCAACGTACAAAGACGGAACCTATTCCGAAAACACAAGCTACATGAGTCCAGCGGGTCAAGACACCGTTGGGGTTTCTTTGACTTTGAAAGACGGGGTGATCACTGCTGTGAGCATTCAAAACTTGGCCACCAATGAGGCCAGCATCGCTTATCAAAATCTCTTCGCCGACGGCATTTCTTCCGTGGTGGTCGGCAAATCCATCGATAGCCTGGGTTCTATTGGAGCCGTGAATGGAGCGTCTTTGACCCCCGTGGGATTCAACGCTGCGGTGAAGGCTATTATGGCTGACGCACAAGCGTGAACCGCTTCACTTTTGAAGAACGGCATTTAGGCACGCCTATTGTGCTTCAACTTGTCGTGGGTGGGGAGGAGATTGAAGCGGCGCAAAGGGCTCAACAACTGGCTGGGCTTTGTTTTGAAGAGTGTGCCCGAATTGAAAGCGCCTACTCGCGTTTTTTGGAAGACAATGCACTCGCTCGGCTCAACGCGAGCCTGGAAGAATGGCTTGCGGTGGAGGAGGAATTTTACCGTCTGCTGGAGTTTGGCGAGCATTTGCGTGAGCGGACGAGCGGAGCTTTTGACCTTTCCGTGAAAGGCATTTTAGACAGCTGGGGTTACGATAAAAATTATTCGTTTTCGGCTGGCGAGTCTGGTGCCACGGGGCGTATGGAATTGCGTGGTTCCTTGGAAGAAGGCTTTGAAGTGAGGCTGGCGGTCCCGGTGGAACTGGGTGGTTTGGGCAAGGGTTACGCCATCGACCGGATGGTGAATGCCTTGATTGGGGAGTGTGGAGAAGGGCGAGCCGTGCGCGGATTTTGCATCAATGCGGGTGGCGATTTGTTCGTGCAAGGCAGTGACGAAAACGGCGAGCCCTGGAGAGTTTTGTTTGAGCATCCCACGGACACGAGCCTGGCGATGGGCGAGGTTCGCCTTTACGGGCCCTTGGCTTTGGCGGCGAGCAGCCCGAGTAGACGGAGTTGGAAGAATGGCGAAAAAACTCGGCACCACCTGGTGGATCCGCGGACGGGTGAGCCGGCGGCACACATGCTGGCGGTGTACACGCAGGCCCCGGCGGCACTTTTGGCAGACGCTTATTCAACGGCACTTTTCGTGTTGGGTTTTGACGAAGCTCGGGCTTTGGTGCCTCAGTTGCCGCTCGAGGCCATGCTCGTGGGACCGAAGGGTCAGATTTGGAGAAGCGAGGGTTTTAAAGGGGAGCTTTATACGGAGTCTTAGAAGCTTTGTTCCACAAACTCCCTGAAGAGAAGCACCTTCTTCTGATCTCTCGGGTCAAAAAGCAATGGCTCTACGTCCTTGGCTAAATCCTCAAAATCCAGGGGAGCTGTCTTTTCAAGCAAGTACTTTTTCAAATCCTTTTCATTGTCGATGTCGATATTCTTTTTTAAATAAGCAAAATTCGGCTCCGCTCCCAGACCGCGTAGAAAAACAATGTCAAAGAAATCTCTCCCCATGATGCGCTTGCGGTTCACTGAGGCGAAAATCTTCTGGGCAAGGAGTAAACCTTTTGGGACAGCATTGATCTGGGTGAAAATATCGAACTTGTTCAGAAGGGGTTTCTCTACTTCATATCCAAAGTTCTGCGGTACCGTATCCACCTGGATTAGAATCTTGTGCTCGCTGAGGGCTGAAAGTCCAGAATTAAAGAGGAGTTTTGGAATGCGAATTTTAATTCGGTACGCGTTTTTTGTGACCGTGTTCACTTCCACTTCGAGCCCCTCCAGCGTCAGATCTTTTTGAATGATTTTACTCAACTCTGTGAATTCGGCTTCAGTCAGTGCGAAATTGTCGAAATCCAAGTCCTCAGAAAAGCGTGTGCTGCCATGAACGATGCGAAGGGCGGTTCCTCCCAGAAAGGCCAGCTTGTTCGCGTGTTCACTACTAAAAATGCTGTTCAAAATTTTGTACTGCAAATACTCCTTTAAAATACTCTCTTTAAAAGCCCTGAGGTTTTCAGGATAGGCTTGCAGGATTTGATCAAGACTTATCATAATTATTAAAGCGCACTGGCGTGCATAGTGGTTAAAAATAGTTTTGCGCGTTTAGAGAGCTGCTTGTTGTTAAAAACGGCCAAATAGTTTTGAAACTTCTCAAGGTTCAGTTGGGAGTTCAACTCGTCTCTATTGATGCGCATCCCTTCAAAGTCTGCGGCCGTCTTGAGTCTTGTATGGATGTACAGATAGTCCAAAATGGCCTTTTCCAACTCTGCTAAAAGAACTTTTTGCGGGCCAAACTCGATCAATCTATACCCGAAGTAAAGGCTAGTCTTGATATGTTTGTAGCTGAAATTTCCGACGGGCGTTTCGAAGTTCGTTGTCTTTTTTGTTCCCACAGAAGTGATCTGAAAAATCTCTTCAGGGATGAGTCCGTAATACTTCAATGCCATTTCTAAAGACACATAGGAAGGCGCGTAAATCTTATTTGCCGTATAAAATAGAAAATTCTGATCCACCTCTTGAGAGCTGAGACAGTAAAACCTTCGCTTCACCTTTTTCAGGTAGCCTTTCTTTTCCCAACGATCCAGCTGCCTATAAGAGAAGCTGTTCACCAACTTTTTCACCTCTTGTAGAGAAAAGATCGGATAAGCTGAGAGTTGTTTTTGAAAGTTTATAAACTGCATATTATTTCTGTAGCAGGACTTTTATGTCCTTTTACAGAAATATAATAGCTGGGATCCGCCTGGAATGCAAGCCTTGAGCTCTTCAATGAACCACCGAAATCGCGCTGGGCAGCACTTCGATGTTCACGGTTTTGCTTTTGAAGACTTCGCCGTCGCAGTCGAAGGTGAGTTCTTTTTTTGTTTTGATGGAGATTCGTTTTCCTTTCCACATTTTGACTCGATGAAAACGGCTCGCGGTGAAGATGTTGAGCAAGCCGTCTTTGCCACTGATGAATGCTTCGGGAGCAGGGGTGATGTTCAGCACGAGGATTTGTTTGGAAACTGTATAGATGCGCTCGCCATCGATGGTGATTTTATAAGGTTGCGAACGATAAAAAAGAAAGGTTTTTAAAAAAGACCATAGATAGGCGAGCGCTCCCCATTTGCGTTTGTCTGCGCGAAGGGTTTTCTTCATGAGGAGGGCGTCGTAGCCGCGGCCCACAGCAATCAAGGCCACGTGTTTTCGGTTCACGAGCATGGCGTCCAAGGGCTTGCCGGGCTGCGTGAGTCCTTCTTCCAAGGCTTTTTTTAAGTTGAGGAAGGGAATGCCCAAACTGTGGGCCAGCACGTTCGCACTGCCTTGGGCCAAAATCACCAGTGGTGTTTTGCACTTGCTTTGCACCATCCAGCTGGCCACTTCTGCCACCGTGCCATCTCCACCCACCACAATGATCCTGTCAAATTTTTTACTTTTCAAGATGCTAAAATCTTGACGTTTGACGGGCTGCGTCTCGAACCACGTGTGTTCAAAATTGTGCTTTTTTAGAGTATGGCGAATCATCAAAGGAACATCCTTCCATTTTTTGCTTCCCGAAACTGGGTTGTAGATCACGAGGGCGTGCGGCATGAGCTCAGTATAGCAAAGGGTTTTGCTGGATGCATTTCTCGATTGGGAATAGAATTGAGAAACTCGGTGGATTCGGCCGATTCCCCTTTCTCACCGCTGCCGTTCATGACCCTTTTCGTCTTCCTTTTTGCGGTCCAATTCATTTCACTTTTTGTGGTGTTCGTGAGCGTGAAGCGTCTGTACGCCTACATTCATTTGTATCGTTTTGATGAGTCGGTTTACACGCTGCACTTTGGCTTTCTGCATTTGCGTTATTTTGTGGTGCTGTACATCGTCACCGTGGCGGTGGCCGTGGTGGCGGAAACGATTTATGCTTTTTCACTCCTTCCTTCATGAGCCCCATGAATAAAAACTTCAAAGGGCAACTGGATGATGAGCGCGTGGTCTGCGTGTTCCGTCGCCATTGGATTGGACTTCTTCCTCATCTACTTTCTATTCCGCTTCTGTTTTTTGTGATTTTTTTAGTGTTTTACAACTTGCCGAACCTCATGCGCGAAATCAACGGGATGGACTTTTTGCTGGTGCTAGGGATGCTGGTGCTCCATGGCTTCATCCATCGCCAATTTTTGATCATTTTTAAGTACTATCTTCAAACCGTGGTGCTCACCGATAGGCGAGTGGTGATCGTGGAGAAGTCGGTTTATTTTAAGGATCTGAAAACCTCCATCGACTTGGTGAACATTCAAGACATCCAAAAGCATCAGGCCGGTTTTCTGGAGACTTTCTTCGACTATGGCTCTTTGGTCTTCATGCTCTCAGGGAGCGGCAGTTCCATGACCATCGATCTTGTTCCACGGCCGGAGTACCAATACAAAAAGATCAACGAGGTGAAACATGGAGTGCAAGGGAACGCCAAAATGGCGGGATGAACGGGACTCGAACCCGCGACCTCTGCCGTGACAGGGCAGCGCTCTAACCAACTGAGCTACCATCCCATAAAGGGGGTGTGTGGCTACGCCACCTTCTCGCTTAGCCTACGCTTCGCTGCGGCTTGCCAAGCGGAGCGGATGCACTTTAGCAAAAGCAACCTTGTGGTGCAATAGCTTCTATAAAGTCTTTGCTTCGCCGCCTTCCTCGAAACGGGACCCGCCGCTTTGCGGGCCCATAGGGCGCCTCCGGAGCCTACGTCGGCACTCGCTGCTGCTCGCCGACTTCGTCAGTCGTCAAAGCAAAGACTCCGGCCAAAAACTTTGAAGGCGGGTACAGAAGCAGAGGGGGAGGGGGCGTTTGCATTTCGAGGAGGGGGTGCTAGACTCTTTCCGCTTTAATAAAATTCTTATGAGTTTCCCTGATCATTTGCATGCGTCTCTGCCTAAGTGGAAGTTTTGGATGCGCATGGATCGCGCTCTGTTGAACGAGAAAGGAGAGGTGGTTGCACGACTTAAAAAGTCTTGGGCTCAACACGCTTCTGTCTTAGATGCGGAAGGAAACGCGCTTGTGAAAGCCAAGCTCCAAATCGGAGTGAAGGCGGAGCTCTACGATGCTAAAGAAAAGAAGTTAGGTTCTGTGAAGTTGCTGAAATTCTCGGTGAAGGCTTTCTTCTCCGACGTGCGTGACCTTTGGTGCATTTCTGAGGATGGGCTGAATCCCTACCTTTACTTGTGGCCAGTGGAAAAAGCAAAGGTGGCTCACGACGTGCCCAACGAAGTGGACATCGCTCACGCCACCGAGGCGTATCAAATTGTGAAAGGCGACAGCGTGATGGCGACTTTGGTTTGTGGAGGCGGCCTTGTGGGCTTTCATGAGAATTTTGACCTCGTTTTTGAAAAAGGCACCGACGCAGGCGATCGCTTGTTGTGCACGGCATTGATGGGATACAGGGTTCACAATCTTCTTAAATAAACTTATGCGAATTGGAATCGATGCACGGATGTACAGCGCCGAATTCACAGGAATCGGACGCTATGTCTATGAACTCATCCGTCAACTCGCGGAGCTCGACAAGAAAAACGAGTACGTGATCTTTATGAACCGGCCCGAGTTCGACACTTTTGAACCGCCGAATAAACGTTTCAGCAAAGTTTTGGTGAACGCCAAGCACTATACGCTCAAGGAACAATTGGTGTACCTGCGAATTTTAAAGAAGGCGAAACTCGATCTCATGCACTTCACGCATTTCAATGCGCCGATTTTATACCGCAAACCTAGTGTGGTGACGATTCATGATTTGACGCTTTCGTTCTATCCGGGCAAAAAAATGAATTCCGCGTTTTACCGTGCGGCTTACAACATCGTGCTCAAGGCGGCGGTCAATCATAGCAAAGAGGTGATTGCCGTTTCTGAAAACACCAAGCAGGATTTGATCGAGGTGGTGGGCTATCCTTCCTCCAAAATCGAGGTGATCTACGAAGGAGTGTGTGAGCAATTTGGCCCTCGCGTCAACAAAGAGCAGGTGGAGCACGTGAGGCGGAAGTATGGGATTTCTAAAGACTTTCTTTTGTACACCGGGGTGTGGCGTGGCCATAAAAATCTGGTCAACTTGATCAAAGCCTTTGCCATGCTTCGCGAAGGACCTGAAGGCTTCGACTTGTCCTTGGTGATCACGGGTGAAGAAGACCCTTACTACCCCGAAGTGAAACGCACGGTGGGGGAACTGGGCCTCGAACATCATGTGATTTACACGGGCATGGTTCCCGAGAATGAGTTGGTGGCTTTGTATCAATCGGCGAAGATTTACGTTTTCCCTTCCTTGTACGAAGGTTTTGGCCTTCCTCCTCTCGAAGCGATGCGTTGTGGCACACCGGTGGTGGCTTCCAAAACCTCGTGTATTCCCGAGATTTGTGGGGAGCACAATGCACTGTTCTTTGATCCTTATGACCCTGAAGACATCGCCAACAATGTGCGCAAAGTCTTGCTCGATCCCACGCTGCAAGCAGAGATGCGGGAATGCGGACTCAAGCACAGCCTCAAATTTTCTTGGGAGAAAATGGCCAAGGAAACTCTGGAGGTTTATGAAAATGTGCTAGAATCTAAGAAGTAGTTTTAAGCAATGGACGATTTTTTTTCTTTTGCGGAATTGGTGCCTAAAGCGCTCGCCAAGTATAAAATAGAGCGTGAGGCTCGCGCTGCCTTGGTGTGCCAACGGTTCAGAACCTTGATGCCTACGATTTTAGGAGAAGACGCGCCCACTGCGGTGAAGCCTAAATTTGTGAAGGGTAGAACCCTCTATATTGCCGTGCCTAGCAGTGTGTGGGCTCAGCGGGTCTACGTGCATCGCCACGAACTTTTGGTGCAGCTCAACTTAAATATGGCTGAGAATAGCGGTGTAGACGACATTCGCACGCAAGTGGAGAACGAGCTTTTTGCTTGACAATTGGCCGTTCAACACTAAAATCGATAGGCAATTTAACCTAATTTCTGTGCTCGTAATCCGTTTGACTCGTATCGGGAAGACCAATGAACCTGCTTATCGCATTGTGGTGGCTGAAAAACGTAACGCTGTGAAAGGAGCGCACATGGAAGTGATTGGTTTCTACAATCCTTCTGAAAAAAAGAAGTTGGAGGTTAAAAAAGATCGTTTTGAATACTGGGTTTCCAAGGGAGCTACTCCTTCGGATACCATGGCTTCCATGATGAAAGCTCAAGGTGTTTCTGGAATGGAAAAATTCATCGGAAACCGCAACAAGAAACGCAAAGCCACCAAAGCTCCTGCCGAAGTAGCAGCAGCGCCTGCACAACAAGAAGCTCCTGCCCCCGAAGCACCCGCTGCTGAAGAGGCTCCAGCTGAAGAAGTCGCAGCTCAGTAATTCCCTACTTCACTAACACTCCGCACTATGTCTTCTGATGTATCAGGAAATGCCGCTCGAGATTTTATTGAGTTTGTCGTAAAAAACATTGTCGATGCCCCCGATGAGGTGGAAGTGACGATGTCTGTGGATGACCTGGGTGTGCTCATCACACTGAAGGTGGCTCAAGCCGACATGGGGAAAATCATCGGTAAGGCCGGCCAAACCGCCAAGTCTCTTCGTGTGCTCCTTCGTATGATGGGAGCCAAGAACGACGCTCGCTTCAACTTGAAAATTGTTGAACCGGATGGAACGGTGCGCTAGTATGGCAGCACTTTAACGCGCCCTTGCTATGTCTTTTCTTCCGCTGATTGTGGCTACTGTGAACGAAGGTTCTATTTTGGACGTGGCTCAAAACTACAATGCCTTAGAAATTGTGAATCGCACGATTGCCTATGGGATCATCGTCGCTGGATTTTTGAGCGTGGTGTTCATCTTCTTTGGAGGTATTTCTTTCATCCTTTCTGGAGGAGACGAGGGCAAGATCAAACAAGCCGTTGCCACGATCCGTTACGCGATTGTGGGGCTGGTGGTGACCATGCTTTCGGTGGTGATTGTGATCATGGTGGGAAATGCGGTTGGACTGAACGTCGTTCAGTACATCAACCTGGGTGAGGTTTTCGACTTCATTTCAAATTTCCGCCTGCCAGAAGGTGGCTCTTCCGCGACGGGAGGTGTCGACAATTTGGACTAAGCACGCTCCATTAGGCAGCGGCCTTGGCTGCGGAGGTTTTCCCAGTCGTAGCTGAAGGCGAAGTTTTCGACGGCGCGCACGATGGAGCCGTAGACTTGCCAGGCGCTGAGTTCGTGAAAGAGGAAGGCGTTTCCGTGTTCTTCTACGGGATTGTAGTTTTCGGCGTCGTGATGGAGTCCTTCTTTCATCACCGGAACGATTCCACGTTCCACGATCATTTCAAAGTCTTTGGGAAGCTTGTCTCCTAAAAAAACCCAGAGGTGAGCCTCTTCTAAGGCCTCTTCCAGAGAAAAGGTGTGAGAAAGCGTCTTGAGTCCGGTGCCCAGCACTCGAACGCGCGCATCGAGGTTTTCGAGGGCGGGGAGCAGCTCTTCCAGGAGCCTGGGGTCTGCACCGCGCACATCCAGGATCAGTTTTGGAATGCGGACTTTTAGCTTGAGGGCTTGGATTTTTGTTTTTGCCATACGTGAAGACATTAGCTCATTGTACCAGAAAGAAGCGGGTTTTTCAATTGCCTCTGTGGGGATTCTAGGGAGGAGCTATTGTCTTAAAGCGTGATTGTGTTATTGTTTCGTCTATCTTTTTCTGCTCGTATGAACGCTCCTGCTGCTCTGCTGTTTACTCTTTTGGAGGGATGTAGTCCTTCGGGCCATCCGGCGAATGCCAGCTCCGAACAGGCTGAAGTGCCACGTGCGGACTTCTCAACCCTCACGGTTGCAGCAAGCCCTGAGGCGTGTTTGAAGGAAGAAATCGATGATCTGAAGGTCCAGCTGGAGGCGTTTTGGGGCTCTCCTAAGAACAGCACTCTCACCCAGAGAGGTTTCCCTTTTCAATACTCTCAAGAAGACAAAGGCCCGGCCATTCAGCTGAACTGGGCCCTCAACGAAGGGTTGGACGGCAAAGGCGCTTCTGGCTTTTTGGCAGAGGTTGGACACACAATCTACAGAGATGGAACGGCCGCCCTGAAGCCTTACCACGATCAGTGGCAGGGGGCGTGTCCTGGTGGGAAAGAGGAGGATTTTTATCGTTCGGCTTATCTATTGGAACCTGCTTTTGGGCCTTTAGGTTTTGCTCGGTGCCTTCCCGTGAAGGATCGTTGCGGGGATTTTTAGTCCATTTCAATTGGCGCTAGACTACGTCCAGTGAGCCTGCACTCACTGTAAAAATGCCTAACCCTTAGGCTCGATTTATTATAAGATGGCGGTATCCACCCCATGAAAAAACTCATCCTCATCGATGGAAACGCTCTGGTGCACCGCTGTTATCATGCGGTTCCGCCGACTTTGCGGGCTCCGGATGGGACGCAAACCAATGCGGTTTACGGATTCACGAGCATTGTTTTGGGAATTTTAGAGGCCGAGAAGCCGGACTACCTGGTCACCGCGTGGGATATGAAGGGGCCGACCTTCCGGGATGAAATTTTTACCGAATACAAGGCGACACGGGTGAAAACCGATGATGCGCTGATCGTGCAGTTTCCTTTGGTGCGCCAGGTTTTGGACTCGCTCTCGATCCCTGCTTATGAGAAGGAGGGCTTGGAGGCGGATGATTTTTTGGGCATTGTTTCTGAGGAAGTGGAGCAGAAACACCCTGAGGTGCAAACGATCATTGTGACGGGCGATAAAGATGCTTTTCAGCTGGTGAGAGGGCAGACTACGGTGGTCACGCCGGTCAGTGGCTATACCAAGGTGGTGCGTTACGACCGCGAGGCGGTGAAGGCAAAAATGGGCGTGTGGCCCGAGCAAGTGCCGGACTTTAAGGGGCTTTCGGGCGATCACAGCGACAATATTCCGGGCGTGCCGGGCATTGGCGAGAAGACGGCGTGCAAGTTGCTCGAGCAGTTCGGCAGCGTGGAAGGCATTTATGAGCGGATCGAAGAGGTGGAGCCGGTCCGGATTCGAGAGCTCATGCGTGCGCATGAAGCAGAGGCGCGGCTCTGTAAAAAAGTGGCGACCATTTTAAGAGAGGATGGCATTGTTTTCGACTTGGCCGCGTGCAAAGTCCACGATTTTGACCTAGAGAAAGCTCGTGCCACCTTTGAAAAAATGGGGTTCCGAACCTTATGGCGACGTTTAGAGGGGCTGAATAAAGGCTGGGACTACAGCCGCGAGCTCGAACTGCGTGAGGCTCAGGGGAAGTTGTTTTAGGCTTACTGTGCACAACTTTCTTGTTCATCTGTTTTTGGCTTGCATAAAGCGTTTGTTCGCGCTTGCGAGGAGGCGGGTTTCTTTTCTCCATAATTTCATCCTTAGGCAAGGGCTTTTTTTGGGGGCGTAAAATTTGCGCGCTTCGGGCTGTTTGAAGCCGTAAAATCCGCATACATTTTTGAGTCAAGAGCCTAAGATTGGCTTCCTGCTGCGCTATTTTTTAAATACATGCTCTTGAAAAGCTGGTCTGGCTGGTCTAAAGTCGTGCCATGCCAAAACACAGAATCATTGCTGGGCTTGATATTGGAAACTCTAAAATCCGTGCGGCGGTTGCCGTTCTGGACGAGGAGAGCACTCAGCCTAATATTATCGGGGTCGGAGTTTCTCCATCGGGAGGACTACGAAAAGGAAACATCATCGATGTGGAAGAAACCGTTGCGAACATTTCGTCGGCTTTGGAAGACGCCGAACGCATGGCGGGGGAACCGATTCATGCCGTGTTCTTGGGAATTTCGGGAGACCACATTGCGTCCATGGACAGCAAGGGCGTGATCGCTATTTCTCACACCGGGAATGAAATCATCGAAGACGACGTGGATCGTGTGCTGGAAGCGGCTCAGGCCGTGGCCATTCCGAACAATCGACGCATTTTGCGCATCATTCCAAAGAGCTTCACCGTGGATGAACAGATGGGCATCAAATACCCTGTGGGCATGACCGGAATTCGTCTCGAAGTGCTCGCGCATCTTGTTACGGGACTCGTTCCTGCCGTGAAGAACATTGAAAAGTGTGTGCACCAAGCCGGCGTGGACATCAACGACATCATCCCTTGTGGCCTTGCGGCTGCGGAAGCGGTTTTGACAAAACGCCAGAAAGAACTTGGCGTGGTGGTCGTAGACATTGGATGTGGAGGAACCAACGTGGCTGTGTTTGAAGAAGGAACGGTGCTGCACAGCGCTTCTTTGCCAGTAGGCGGAGACAATGTGACCAACGACATTGCGATTGGACTGCGCACGTCTATCGACACCGCTGAAAAGATTAAGATCGAATATGGATCTTGCATTCCCGAAGACATTCACGACCGTGAAACCATCGACCTTTCCTTGCTTTCTAAAATCGACACTCAAACCGTTTCCAAAAAGCAACTCGCTGAAATCATTCAAGCGCGTTATCACGAGATTTTTGCGATGGTGAAGGATGAACTCGCTCGCGTTCAACGCGACGGAATGTTGCCTGCCGGAGCCATTTTGTGTGGCGCTGCCGTGAAGATGCCCGGCGTGATTGACCTCGCTCGTGAAGTTCTCAACTTGCCCATTCAAATCGGATTCCCCACCAACTACGAAGGCGTGGTGGATAAGATTGAAGATCCTGCCTACGCCAGTGTGCTCGGGCTCGTGGTCTGGGGGTCTCGCTTTCAAGGCGACAACTACAGTTTTAAGTTCGATATGAAGAACCTGAACTTCGAAAAGATGGGCCAAGGAATCAAAAACTGGTTCCGCGGACTGCTTCCGTGATACAGTGGTTCTCCAAAATAAAAATTCCTTTTGTTATTAAAACTCAGCTCCGCTGAGTGATCTACGCCGCCCCTAACTCCTTTACCCTGTCCCTATGGCCAGCTCATCTCAAAACGACGACAGCTTGAAAACGCTGTTCTCCGGCTCCAAGCCCCGTAAAAACTTCGAAGTGAACCCTTCTGAAGTGACTCCTGTTGCCCGCATCAAAGTGATGGGTGCCGGAGGGGGAGGCGGAAACGCGCTCAACCGCATGATCAAATCCAACATCAAGGGGATTGAGTTCATTGCGGTGAACACCGATGCTCAAGCTTTGTACCACAGCGAAGCGGCCACCAAAATCAACATTGGTAAGGCCACGACTCGTGGTCTTGGCGCTGGAAGTCACCCCGATGTGGGCCGACAAGCGGCGGAGGAATCCACAGAAGAAATCAAACAGGCGTTGGAGGGAACTGAGATGCTCTTCATCACTTGTGGACTTGGAGGAGGAACGGGAACGGGAGCTGCACCGGTCATTGCCGAGATCGCTCGCAACATGGGAATTCTGACCGTCGCTGTGGTGACCAAACCCTTCACGTTTGAAGGACACCGTCGTCGTACACAAGCCGAAGAAGGACTCGAGAACCTCAAAAATAAGGTTGATACGCTGATCACGATCCCGAACGACAAGATTTTGTCGCTCATCGACAAAAAGACTCCTCTCACGGAGGCCTTCATGGTGGTGGACGATGTACTCCGACAAGGTGTCCAAGGCATCTCCGATTTGATCACCGTACACGGAATGATCAACGTGGACTTTGCCGATGTGAAAGCGATCATGGAAAACGCCGGATCCGCCCTCATGGGAATCGGATATGGAACAGGAGAAAACCGTGCGACCGAAGCGGCTCGTGCTGCAGTAGAAAGTCCTTTGCTCGAACTCGATATCCAAGGAGCAAAAGGAATTTTGTTCAACATCACTGGAGGAAGCGACTTGTCTATGTTTGAAGTGGATGAAGCGGCTCGCATCATCACGGAAGCGGCGGACCCTGAGGCCAACATCATCTTCGGAGCGGTCATCAACGACTCTTACACTGGAGAAATCAAGATCACGGTGGTGGCGACTGGATTCGACGACATCAAACGGGGTGTTTCGATCACTCGTCCTCTCGGCGAATTCCGCCCGATGGGAACGAGTGCGGTTGGAATGCAAAAGCCCATGCAACAGCCTTCTGGACTTCCAAAATCCAACACGGAACTTCGCCCCAGCAATCCTTCACTCCCTATGAGTGAAGACGGCGGCAGCGAATACGACATTCCTGCGTTCATTAGGCAGAAGATGCAAAAGTAGGCGTTGCCTAGTTGAGCATGTCCTGAAGGTCCGCCTCGCTGATGGGGTGCATGGTTTCTGCGTTGTCTTTGACGTATTTTACCCCTTGTTCGTAAAGCTCCCACATGTGAGTTTTTTCGACGTTTGTTTTTTCCTTTACGTCCACCGTTTCGATGTCGAAGGGCGTTTCTTTGCGCGCGGAGTCCTTTCCATCTGTGTAAAAGTTGGAAAGCCAGGGGGTGCCGTTGAGGTAAAAATTGTCTTCGTGGAATTTGATGTTCATGAAGATTCCGTCGCTCGTGTCCCCGGTGTAAGCGTTCATGGCGTCTTCGATGACTCCTTGGGCCGTTGAGTCTAAGGCCTTGGATTCGTACAGCTTCAGTTCGATCTGTTCTGGTCTCAAGTAAAGACCGCCTTTGGTGTCGCCCAGGGCGCTGGTTTTTTCGTGCACCAGCGTGAAGGTCGCTCCAAGGTCTTTGTAGACCTTTAAGGCTTGAGTTTCTACGTTTTTATAGGTGCTGAAAACCCCAACCGTCACTGGCGCGTAGCCCATGAGTTCGGTGAGATAGGCGTAACCGCCTTCTTCTTCGGTGGGCAGGCCGGTGCTCAAGTCGAGGCGGTGGGTTTCGTAGTCCATGATCGTGTCGTAGATCTCTTGGTCGCTGAGTTCGTGGAGGCCAATAATGTCAAAGTCCGAGTAGTAAGGGGTGGGTGGACGGGTGTGGTAAGAAACGGTCACCACTTCTGAGGTTTTCAGCCGTTCGATGAGGTCAGGCGCTTGCTCGACGTAGAGCTGAACAATGGGGTCGGTTAAGTAAATGTTGACTGGGATGTCGTACTCCTCGTGAATGTCGATGACTTTGTTCACCGTTTCGATGGAATCTTCGCCGAGAAGCCAGTCGTGGACGTTCAAAATAAACATCGTGTACCTTGTGTCTTTTGGATCCAGAGTGGCCTCTGGAGTGACAGGCTCGGGCTGGACTTCGCCGCTGTTGCAAGCCGTGGCGAACAAAAGGCTGAGGCTAAGCAGGGAAAGTGTGATTTTGTTTGGCATGGGAGGGGTGGGTGAACGTGAGGATGTTACCGGATTCTCTGCTTTAAGAAAAAATAAAGAGCCCCGACTGGGGCTCTTTTAGGTGGTCGGGTGACTAAAGCTTGTTCTCTGGTCTCGCAAAAAATGCTTGCAGTTCATCTGCCGTGCATCCGTATACCTCTGTGAGGTCGGTTCCTTCTGGCAAGGTTCCTCTTGGGGCCTCTGTCGTTTGGGGTTCTTTCCCTACTGGGCCGAAAGCGTCTCGATCTGCGCGAGTGCTTTCGCCCGCTGTGCACATCAGGGCACTGTCGAAGGTCGCAGGCGAGAAAGGAGCTGCTAAAAGCTCAATTTGCGCTCCTGCCCCACGTTGGACCATCACGCCTACTCGGGAATAAATATTTTCGGAACTTTCATTTTCACCTGGACGGCCTCCCATAGAATTTTGGTTAGGGCCAATCATTTTAGCATCTTTTTGCGTTTTGTAAATAGCTTCAGCCCACCGCTCATGACTCCTTCTGTTAAACTTCACTCATGCACAGCACTGTTCTCGACTCATCTCATCAGAAGGAATTGGCGAAGTTTGTGGCGGGGCAGGCGGGCAGCCCGATTGAGCAGACTTGGGCGTGGGGAGAATTGCAGACTAGCCTGAAGGGGCGGCCTGGCTTTAGAGTTTTCGCGGTGGTTGAAGAGGAAGGCGATGAAAAAAAGGGTGCGTTTTTGGCGAGTCTTTTGGTGGTGCGGCAAGAAATGGGCTTTGGAAAAACCTGGCTCTGGGCGCCGCGGGGGGCGGTTTTAAAGAATGGGCTCGCGGATGAGGAAGCCGAAGAAGCGTGGGATCTTTTGCAAGAAGCGTGCCGGAATTGGGCGCGCCTGAACGGAGATGTTTTTTTGCGGTTGGAGCCTGGAATCTTGCCCGAAGGGTTGACGCTAAAAGGCGCGCCCGGGAAAGAGGAATATTTGCCTTCGCATACGCTGCCTGTAGATTTGGGGCTTTCTGAAAAAGCGCTGCTGGAACAAATGGCACAAAAAGGCCGCTACAACATCAAGATGGCTGAAAAGGCGGGTGTTGTCGTGCGACGGGGCGAGGAGAAGGATTTGGCCGCTTTCTATGCCATCTTGGCCCAAACGGGAGCGCGGGATGGCTTTGGAGTGCACCCTCTTTCGTTCTATAAGGATTTTTTGCGGATTTTGGGTGACGATGCGGTGCTGTATGTCGCGGATTTTGAAGGGCGGATTGTGGGCGGAATGCTCGTCACTTTGTTTGGCGATACGGCCACGTATTACTTCGGTGCTTCGTCCAACGAAGACCGCAAGGTCATGGCGCCTTACCTTTTGCAGTGGCATGCGATCTACGAGGCTAAAAAGGCCGGGTTTAAAAGCTACGACTTCTTAGGCATCGCTCCCGAAGGAGTGGCGGGCGAGAAGCATGCCTTGGCGGGAGTGACCCAGTTCAAAACGCGTTTTGGCGGGAGCCGTGTCGAATACCCCGGGGCAAGGGTCTTTGTGTACCGACGGCTATGGTGGTCCTTGTACAGACTGGGGAGGTTTTTGCGTGATTTTTTGTAACTCCTCACAGCGAGAAGCAGCCACGGCAGGATTAAACGTGGGCACCTTCTTTGGCCACTTACCGAATTTCGTCACTCACGGCGTTTACTATTGACTTAACTATCATTATATGCTGAAATTCAGCCTTTCTGTACTTTTGCTATTCGAGTATGTCAGATACTTTAGCTCTCACCTGTGAAGATGCCTTCGCTGACGCCTCAACGGTAAGCCTAGGTTGTGACGATGTTGATGCTCTTGGACAAATGGATGCTTTGGATGGCGATGGGACAACGGTAATGAGTGAATTTGAAGTAAGCCGATTTATGGAAGCTTATCGTGCTCGAGTAGCGGATGCTCCTTTGCAAAAAGCTAGAGATCGCGAGGAGGCTGAGCGAGAGGGGGCTCGTCGGGCAGAGGAGGCGGCCAGTGCGAGAGAGGCTGCTAAAGTGGTGCCGCCCAGACCCATTCCCCCTGTGGCAGTATTCCCTGTGCTGGGCCATCAGCCGTCGGCTCTTTCACTCGGTTTGGCCCCTGCGATCAAGCGTGTTGATGAAATCCTTCAATGTGCGGCCCTTCCCGTCGAGGAAATCCGTGAGGCTTTGGTTCGGTTTTTTGGTGATATAAGGGCGGTCTATAACGTCTCAGTAGAAATGGTCAATAGACGCGATGGGGGAAGTCAACTGAAGTTGGATGAAGAATTTCAATCGTTCCTTAGGGAGTTATGCTGCACAAGAACTCATGACGAGGTACTTACGTTGGCTCGAGGTTTGCAAAGTGCTCTTGGACGACTGAAGGGTGCTGTGGAGAGATTCGAGGTTTCACCTCCCGCTGCCTATTCTGTTGAATTCACTTCTGCTTCTACACTGCCTAAAGATCTTGGTGCGACCAGTGACTTTAAAGACGACTATGTGTGGGTCTTAGTCGGTACTAAACAGACTGGTAAGATCACGGCAAAAGAAGCCCGCTGCTTCATTCATTTTTTAGAGGCGCTGATCGAACAGTTTCGTGGCTGTGACGTGGGCATCAACGCAAAACAATTGCATGATGTGTGGGCTAGGCTCATAAGAGTGGCTAATCTTGTTCCAGAAAGCGTGTGTGTAATGGATGAGAATGGGCTAGAAGGAAGGGGTCTTGCTTTGATCAAGGATTACTTACTGGACTTTCTTCGCTGCCCGACTGTACCAAGCCTTCAAGGTCGTGTTGAAGATGCGGTAGGATATTTGACGCATATGAGAAATGCGTGTGAGGTAGCAAGAGAGACTTTGCTGAGTCGCGTGGATGATGAAGGTCTAGAAACTCTTCCTCATCGCTCTTTTATCAGCGATGGTGACACTGTTTGTGCAAACAACCCGGACGAAGTTTTGGGTCAAATGGCTCCGGAATTAGATGGTAATTCGCACGAGGGTCCAATCACGCCGAGTCTCGCTTCTGATAGAGCTACGGGTGACAGGTTTTTAGAAATGATGCCAATGGCAGACGGCCCTATCGAGATTGAGCCCGATGACGACCCCTTCTACGATCTTAGTAACCACATTCCTGAGCCGAAACAGTATGCTGGGGTGGGGCGGGGCTCAGATGCAGTTGAGAGACGAGCCCCTATTCTTGGAGGAGTAGCGGCGGCTCGGCCTTTTCCCCTTCAATTGACCGGCACAAATCTGGGTGACTGTAAGCGCGTTTTGGCCGTCCTAGGAACCATTTTTGCCCTTTCGTCCCTTGCTGGTGCTTACGCGTGGTTTTACGGACCTTCGCAATACTCAAGTGCACAAACTACTAGCGACAGCCCGCCTAAAAGATAACCGGCCTCTGCGCTTGAAAACGTTGCTCCTGGGGAAATGGGACAGGGAGCGCAAAACTTCGCTTGACGTAATAAATATTATTTTGATACGGTTTTAAACCTTAATTAAAACATATGGGAGCTTCCAGACAACGTTACTCTGAGCCGGACGAGAGTTCTGGCGATGTTTCTCAAGACCTTTCTGGTTCGTTAGAGAGTTCAGGGATTCCCCTTGGGGTTGGGGCAGCGTATGGCAATGCTGCGGTCATGGAACAGCTGGGACTGGCTTCGCGTGCCTCCACTGGTGTTTTGGAGACCGCAACTGCTGCGAATTCGGGTGAATTTGAGGGCGCTGCTGGTATGTATTTATCCATACGCGATCGGCTTCGAAATACAGCCCCTTCTCCTGACGAACTCGGCGACTTTGCTGGTGTTGCACCCTCGTATGCGGATCCTTCTTTTCTTGCCGGTTACCTGGAGCTTGCTCAAACTTTCGATCCTACTCGTCCAATGGCTTCTCTTTTCCCTCCTGACAGCTATGAAGCCTCTGCTGCTGCTTTAATGCACGAAACGGATGCTTCTTTGCATGAAATTGGACTGGCCCTTGGGGCCACTGCCCCGCTTGGAACGGAGTGGGAAGCGTTGCCAAATCGTCGTCTTTTGGTGACAGCGCAAGCAGAGGATGTTTCGCTCTTCGCCGACTTTGCGGCTGGCATTAGGGCGAATGTGAATGCCCTCGCCTATGGCCAGGATGTGGACGTGGAGGGCTACGTGGAAGCGACTCTTGCTCCTAAAAGTGCTGAGGATTCTATCGAGTGGTTTGAGCAACGAATGGCCGAGATCGACGAAGATGACTGCCAAAGTGAGGTTTTAAAAGGGCGTTACCGTCGTTTTAGGGACGCCAGCGTTTCTTCCATTCGACTGAAACTTGCTTTGCGCTCTCAAACTGATCCGGATTCTTATCAAGCTTTAAACACTCGTGTGGCAACTTTTTTGCGAGGAGAGGGTGGTGATATTGATAGTGATCTTGTGGACTCGGATACCGCTATTAAACTCTTGAAAGAAGGCTTGGACTGGGAGACTTTAGCCCTCCGATACGAAGAGCGGCAGGGGGTGGAGAACCCTCTCGTTGCTTTTGTTGAACAGCAACGCAGCACTTGGGCGACAGATTTGCCCGCCTTGATAGAAGCAGAACAAAATGACGACACAAAAAGCTTATTGACTGCGATGCAGGGTTTACTGGCGACTTCGGCAGACCCCTGCGACATGAAGGCTTTGGCCATGCAGTACACGGCGTGTCGTTATCTTGAAGAGAGCCAGCGTGGAGAGGTTTTGGATCCTGCTGCCGTGCAAAATGAATTGTGTGAAGTTGCTCTTCCTTTTCTCCAAACCGCTTCGGCAGATTTTGATGCTGCGATGAGCGGTGGTGCCTCCGCCATGTCTGTTGAGGACTTAGAGGAATTGGCTGGCGTGGCTTTGTCTGAAGATAAAAGATTGGCTTTTGACCAGTTGATGGCAGCCACCGGTTCCGGATGGCTTAACTTTTCTGACCAAACCACTCAAGGGGTTGCTGCCGGGGGACGGGCTGTTGGTTTGTTTTTGGCTGGAATGGGAGTTGCTTTCGGGGTGATTGCGGCAACGGGTGGAGGCGCTGCTCCTTTGGCTCTTGCGGGTGCGATCAGTGCTGGAGGCGCTCAATTGGCGAGTGGAAAAGGATGGGATAGTCCCGAGGAATTGGCTGGCGAATACGGGGTCCCCGTGATTCTGGGGGGAGCGGTGGGAGGTGCTGCTGGAGGCCTGATCCGCACAGGATTGGTGGCTGCTGGCGCAAACCCTTTAACCGCAACTCTTGGCGAAGCGGGCACGGATGCTACGATCGGCCTAGGGTCAAGCTGGCTCGGAGCTGACGTGCAGGGCAAAACATTGTCTCCTGAAGATTATGCTGTCGCACTGGCTATGGCTGGAGTGGGCGTAGCGGCAACCGAAGGTCTTTCGTCTATTAGTGGGGAGCTGGGGAAAACTCTCGCCAGGCTGGCTCGTGAAGAGAGTGGTTCCACTACAATAAACTATGCCTTGCTGGGAGTCCCCGACCTTGTGAAGGCAAAATGGCCTCAGTTTGCGGAGGCTCTCGACTTTATTTGGGCGGAGGGCGTTGCGCCTCTGGAGCAAAAACTGGCTGCTGGCCAATCGGATGTTGTGCGGAGGCCTAATGAGGTGCAAGCATCCATTGATGCGCTGCTTGCGGAAGCAGGTTCTGAGAGAGCTGTTTGGGAGAGCTTCTTAGACGAGATTTTGCCGGAGATCCAGGCTTGTACCCTTGAAGAGAGGAGAAGCTTATTTGGTGCTTTAAGAAATGCCCTCGCCAAGGGGAGGAAGCCCGTGATGCGAGAGTTCCTGGATGATTATGTTCAGAAGAAAGACCTGGAATCCAACGGCAAGGGTCCTGCTCCACAAATTGACTTGGTGGCTCGTTTCCCCGAGCTAAATATTGCCCCTTCAGGACAAAACGCGTTTAATAAGCTGGATGCAGGGCTGCAGGCTGATGCCCTTGCTGCTCTTGGAGCCGTCGGCGCCGTGATACGAGGTGAAGACCCCAATGCCGGAGGTCTTGATTTCCACAGATTGAAAGGCAATGGCGGGAACACGTACGCGTGTAGAATCACTGGAAATTATCGCATCATATTTGCCCGTATTGGCGATAACGTCAGGGACCCAAAAAGTTTCCGCGTGGACACCATGGGAAGTCACGATGCCGTGTACCGCAATCTTTAAACCCTTTACTTATGAATGCAGCCTCACCAAGCCCAAGCTTCTCTGATAGACCCAATGTTGGCCCTGTTATTTCTGGCTTTTTTGACGAACAGGCCTTTAGGGCCGCAGTGGACACTTGTGCTGATGCTTCAGCCGTGTTGAGTTTACCCGAATTGGTTCTAGACCGAGGTGCCTTTCAGGCCGCTAAAATGGAGGGCTTGCCGGCCCATGCCTACGAAGCCTTTGTGAGCCGTTCTTTGTTCATTGGCACGTCCACGAATAAGGCTGGCGTCCTTCCGTTCATTGAAAGGTTATTGGCCAATCCCAGCTGCCCCGAGGACACTAAGTTATCACTTTTGGAGATGGCCACCCCACGCTCTGCAGCAGTGGTTGTGGCCTGGGCCATTCAGACTTTTGGTGCCGAGGCTCGAGGCAAGCTCACCCCTCACCTTCCTCAGGGCGGGGACCGCGCTCTTATTGAGCAAGTCATGGACACTGCTCTGTCTAGCGATGAACAAACCTCTGCCCGAGAAGCAGATGAGGTAACGGCTTGGGTTTTTGTAGAGGGCGATGAAGCTTAAGACCTCTTTCAAATCTCTGCGTTCTTTGGTTTTTTGATGCGTTTCTTCTCTTCGATGTCGAAGGCGCGGTCGATGAAGAGCACCCCGTCGAGGTGGTCGATTTCGTGTTGGATGATGCGGGCGTTGAAGTGTTCCAAGACGAGCGTTTGTTCTTGTCCTCTGAGATTTTTGAAGCGCAGCACCAGGTGAGAGGCACGGGCGACTTTTCCCCACACTCCACGGAGGCTGAGGCAGCCTTCTTCACCGTCTTCGGTTTCTTCAGACCGCTCCACAATCACTGGGTTGACGATGGGGAAGACGATCTCGTTTTTTTCACCAGGGTTCAGCATCACAATGGCCATACGAATGTTGCGGCCAACCTGAGGGGCTGCGATGCCCACGCCTTTTTCGGCGTGCATGGTTTTGATCATTTTTTCGGCAAAACTCTTCAGCTCGGCGGTGAACTGGGTCACCGGTTTGGAAACCGTGCGCAGAATGGTGTTCTCGGTGCCTTGCTCGACGGGGAGGGTCATGACTGTGATTTTAACTCAGCCTCGATGAATTCGTCCAGGTCTCCGTTGAGGACCTTATCCACTTGGCTGGTTTCGTGATCGGTGCGGTGGTCTTTGACCATTTGGTAGGGCTGGAGCACGTAGGAGCGGATCTGGTTGCCCCAAGAGTTTTTGAAGTGTTCGCCGGTGAGCTCTTGAATGGTTTTGAGATGGTTTTGCTCTTGCATGGCGAGGAGTTTGGACTTGAGCATGTTGAGGGCGTTTTCACGGTTTTGGATTTGGCTGCGCTCGGTTTGGCAGGTCACGACGAGGCCCGTTGGGACGTGAATGAGGCGCACGGCGCTGGAGACTTTATTTACGTTTTGGCCGCCGGCTCCGCTGGCACGGATGAATTCCCAGTCCAGTTCGTCGTCGCGGATTTCGAGTTCGGCTTGTTCGATTTCGGGAGACACGTCCACCATTGCAAAGGAGGTTTCGCGGGTGCCTTTGGAGTTGAAGGGTGAGATGCGCACCAGGCGATGGACTCCTCGTTCGTGTTTGAGGTAGCCGTAGATGTAGTCGCCTTCAACGCGAAAGGACGCGGACTTGATGCCTGCAGTTTCGGCGGTGGACAGATCCAGTTGAGTGGTTTTCCAACCCTTGTTTTCACAGTAACGCAGGTACATGCGCATGAGCATTTCGGCCCAATCTTGGGCATCGACGCCTCCGGTTCCCGCATGAAAAGAGAGGATGGCGCTCGCGGTGTCGTAGGGGCCGGAAAGGTAGAGCTGCACGCTGAGGCTGTGGTGCTGAGCTTCCACTTCTTTGAGGCTGGCTTCGAGCTGGGCGAGGGCGGATTTGTCTTCTTCGTCCGTGAGGTCTAGGAGCTCGCAAAGGTCTTGGGTGTCGGCGGCGAGTTCTTCCCAGGCGGCGATGGTGTTGCGGATGAGGCCTGCCTCTTTGGACACGACTTTGGCCTTGGCTTGATCCGACCAAAAATCAGGCGCGGACATTTCCGCTTCGAGCCCGGTGAGACGGTCTTTTTTGCCGGGCAAATCCAGGTGGGCGATGGATTTTTTAACCTCTTCTTGAAGTGCGCTGAGGCGGTCTTTGAGTTCTTGCATGGGGTGATTATAGCTCGTAAAGATCTTTGAGACGAGGGCCGGGGAGCGGCGCGCAGCCTTTTCGGTTTTTCTCGAGTCCTTTCTTGACCAACCAGTTGTTGAACTTTCTGCGTAGATTTTGATCTCCGATGCAGAAACCCACTCCATCTTGGGTGACAAAGGCCTTTAGAAAAACTTTGAGGAGCGGGCTGAGGCCGATGCCCCATTCATTTTGGCACTTGAAACGAGCTTGTTCGTAGAGTTTAGGGTCGATCCGAATGATGATCTGTTTTGTGGCGGGCATGAAGGTGCTGGCTAGGGTCAGTCGCAAAAAGGATAGCAAAAAGATAGCGTTTTTGTGAAGGCCCGTGGGAGCATGTCGCTGGGACAAGACCAGGGTTTGTTTTGCCGAGGAAGAAGCTTTACAATGGGCGCCGATGACGACTGCAAAGAAAATTCTGGGGAACACCGTGATTCAAGTCGCTGGGCGCGGCATAATGGCGGTGACCAGCATTGGGATCCTTAAATCGATTTCGCATTTTTTGAGTGTGGAGGGGTATGGGCAGTACACCGCGGTCTACGAGTTTTTGGGGTTCTTTGGAATCGCTGCGGATTTTGGTCTGTTCACCATTGGCGTGCGCGAAATGAGTCGTGGCGTGCGCGATCGAAACTTTGTGGCGGGCAACATTCTTGGGATGCGCGTCGTGACGGCTGCCGTGGCCATGGCGCTCGCGGTGGTCGGAGCTTTTGTGATTCCGGCTTATCAAGGAACCTTCATACCGGAAGGTGTTTCGATTGCGGCTTTCGCCGTGTTTTTTGCTATTTTGCAGGGAACCGTTTCGAGTGTTTTGCAGGTGGAGCTCAAGATGCAATATGCGACGTTGGCCTTGGTGAGCGGCAAACTGCTTTCCTTCGGCTGGATGCTCGCGGTGATTTTTTACTTTTTTGTGGGTGAGCCCAATCAAACCTCGTTCAATCAACTCATGATCGCGGGGCTCCTTGGGAATCTTTTTTCTTTTCTTGCGACCTACTACTATGCGGCTCGTTACGCTAAACTCTTGCCTTGCTTCGATAAAGTCTACTGGAAGGAAGTGATCGTGGGCGCTTTCCCCTATGGAATCGCCTTGGTCCTCAACATGGTTTACTTCCACATCGATAGCCTTCTGATTTTGTTTATCAAAGGTCCGCATGAGTTGGGGTTCTACGGGCCGGCCATGCGCATTTTGGAAATCCTGAATGTGATCCCGGTCTTTTTCATGAACAGTGTTTTGCCGGTGCTCAGTCGCTCCCTCACCGAGAAGAAGAAGGTCGAGCGCATTTTGCAGCTGTGCATGAACTTTTTGTACATGGCGGGCTTGCCCATGGCCATCGGGCTCTACTTGCTGGCGTATCCGATCATTTTTATTATCACGCAGCCTGAATTCATGAGCCAGCTCGACAAGGGGATTTACGGCTCGGACATTGCGTTGCAGGTTTTGGCGATTGCAATGTGCATTTCGTTCAGCAGCAGTTTGTACAACTATTCTTTGGTGGCGCTGGGCAAACAGAGCAAGTTGCTCTGGATCAACGGAGGTGCGGCGGTGTTCAATATTTTGATCAACTTGTGGGCTATTCCTCGTTGGGGCTTCCGTGGAGCGGCTTGGACTACGGTGGCGACCGAGGTGTTTATTTTGCTGGTGGCCGGTTGGACGGCACGACGCTTTCTTGCCTACAAAGTGGAGTGGGGGAATTTCGTTAAAATCTCGGCGGCGGGTCTTGCGATGGGCATGGTGGTCTACTTTTTGAAAGATCCCACCTACCATTTGTGGGGGCTGCAAAACTTCAACGTGGCTTTGCTCACGGTGCTGGGCGCAGGCGTGTACATCGGGCTTTTGTTTGCGTTCAATGTTTTCCCCGAAGAGGTGCGAAAGAAGGTGCAGTTTTAGCGGGCTGCTTTGGCTAGGCGCTGGAACTCATCCCCGCGATCTTCGAAACTCATCCCGAAGGCGTGAGGAGAGGCGGTGGAGAGGAGGCAGATGTGGCCTTTTGGCGTGAGTTTGTAACCAAGCTTGACGGCTTCTTTGAGGGAAGTGGCCTCATGCACCTTGAAGCCTTTGCGAGATTTTAGAATGCGTTTGCCGGTGTCTGGGAAGAGCACGAGGTTCGGGATTTTGCGACGGCGCAGTTCTTTTTCAAGTTCGGTGAAGTCGTAACCGCGGTCCTCTCCGCCCAAGAAAATGGTGCCGATCGGCCCGAGCGGAGCGAGGGCTTTGAGGGCCTCGATGGTGGACTCGGGCGAAGTGGAAATGGCGTCGTCGTAAAAAGTGATGCCGCGAAAGGTGCCGATTTTTTGGAGGCGGTGACGGAGAGGCTGGAAGCTGGCCACGGCCTTGCTGAGTGTGGTTTTTGGGATTTTGTAAACGGCTGTGGCGGCGGCGATGGCGGCCGCGGCGTTGGAGCGATTGTGTTCGCCGAGTAAGTTGGTTTTGGCAGGAGCCCATTTGGAAAAAGGCACCGTTTTCATTCCCATTTTGCTCCATTTTTTAAGGAGAGGATGAGCGGTGTTGCAGACGAAGAGGCCATCGTGTCCGAGGAACCGAAGGAGATTCAATTTGGCGTCGTAGTAGTTGTCCACGTTCCCGTGGTAGTTCATGTGCTCGGGGAAGAGGTTGGTGATCACGGCGACGTTCGGGGATTGGCGAAGTTCTTCCAACTGGTAGCTGGAAAGCTCCAGCACGTAGTTTGTTTTTGGGCTCGATTTTTTGAGCAGTACGTCGAGCATGGGGCTGCCGATGTTGCCCAGAAGTTGGACTGGTTTTTTTGCGGTTTTGAGGATGTGTGCGAGCAGAGAAGCCGTGGTGCTTTTGCCTTTGCTGCCTGTTACTCCGAATTTAAAGTGGCGGTCGTGGGCAAAGAAGATTTGGGTCGCAGTGGCGTAGGGGACGGTGACTTTGGAGCCGGGGAGTCCGGGGGTTTTCACCACAAAATCTGCTTGCTTTTGGAGCTCGAGGTAGTGGGCGTTCGTCGCTTGGTCCCCGATGCGGAGGGGCAAGTTCGGGTAGAATTTTTTGAGGTACTTTTCGGTGACTTTGCCTTCTTTTCCATAGCCGAGGATGAGCACGTCTTTCAGGCCGAGAAATTTGAAATGCGCGGGGAGCGAAGGTGCATCTTGGACTTTAAAGAGAGGTGCTTCATCGTCTTTTGGAAAGTTTTTCTGGAGGAGAGGATTCAGGGTTTTGAGAAGCTTGGCCTTGCCCCAGTTTTTGCTGGCACGACGCAAGGCGGCGCGGCTCTCTTCAAAGGTGCCCACGCAGTCGAAGGGCTTGAGCTTGCCCAGGCCGCAAAGGTCTTTATACATCGGTAGGAGGGCCTCGTCTTCGAAAAGATTCTTGCCAAAAATGGGGAGGAGTTCGGCCGGCTTTAAAAAGGCGGCGAGTTCCGCAAAGACGAAGGCGCACTTGGCGCATTCTCCGCACCACAAGGTTTTTGGGCGCTCTTTATCCACCCGGAAGCTGCGGTTGCAGCTGGTGAACTTTTTGAAGTACTTGGGGTGCTTGACGAACTCTTCCACGACGCGGATTTCGTAGAGGTGGCGGATGGCGGAGAAGTAGGTGACGTCACGGGTCAAATTCAGCCACGTGTGCGTTTGGAAGCGGCGCTCAAAGTCGATGGACTTGCTCCACTGGTGATTGACCTCTTGGCCGAGGTAGGTGAGGTTGCCGAAACTGCTGCTCGCCTCGTTGGCAACCACGACGTAGCGGTGCCCGTAGAGCGCCGCAGTGAAGAGTCCGACAAAGGCGAAGATGGAGGAGATGGGGATGTGTCCGTTGAAGGAGCCGGGCAGTGTTTTGAAGAGTTGGGGGTCTAAGCTTCGTTTAACCGTGAGGAGTTTGAGCTCCATGGTTTTGGCCACGTCTTTGACAACGGGCGAGGCCTTGCCGGTCTCAAGGACGAAGCCGGTGAGGGGCAGTCTTCTTTTTTTGAGGAATTCGCCCGCGACGATGGAGTCTTTTCCACCTCCAATGCCCAGAAGCGCGCTCTCTTTGGTGGGAAGTGAAACGGGCACAAAGGGGTTCTTTTTTTTGCTGAACGGGAAGCGGATGAGCCCACGGTAATCGATTTGGTTGCGATAAAAGAATTCGCCAAGTCCTCTCTCGTAAAGGTCGTGCCAAAAGCCGGCTTCCCACTCGGTGAGCTTGTAGGGAACTTCGATTTTCTTCGGGCAGTAGAGCTTGTAGTAGCTCAGGCCTAAAACGAGGTGCAGGTTTTTGATCAACTCTTTGAGCAGCGCGGGCGGCAGTTTCTGAGTTTTCTGTTTGGGAAGCGTGAGGGTCTCTTTGAAGTTGAGGGGCTTGCTGTTTTTGAATGTGATGCGATAAGAAAAGTCGACGCGGCGTTCTTTGTGGTGGAAGCTCGCGGTCTTGAAGACAAAGGCGGTGGGCGTAAGGCTCATGCTGGGGATAAAATAGCACGAGGGTGAGGCCGCCTCAACCAGAGGCTTTCTGTGTTCTTCTTTCTGGACTTCAGTCTCGTCGGTTGTTAAACTTCTTTTGAAAAAATTCGAGGGAAGACGAATACTTTAATTGTAAAAACATTTCATGAGCAAAATCGATAAACTTTCAGAATGGCTTAGGACTGCCGTGCAAGGCGGGTCTAAGGCGCCTTTGGCAACGCCCCAGGGCGAGGTTTTAGCGGGTCCGATGAAGAAGCCCCGCCCTCCCGACCGTCGGCATGAGCCCCAAGCTCCTCATCCTCAAAGCCGACCTGCGCCGAAGCAGAATTTGGCTGTTCACCCTAAAGTCATGCGCATGATTCCGGTGGGTGGACTTGAAGAAGTGGGGAAGAACTGCATGATCATTGAATACGAACGCGACATTGTGATCGTGGACATGGGTTTTCAATTCCCCGACGATGAAATGTTTGGGGTGGATTACATCATTCCCGACATTCAATATTTGGTGGAGCGCAAGGATCGCATCCGTGGAATTTTGATCACGCACGCTCACTTGGATCATATTGGCGGGCTCGCGTATGTGTTGCCGGACCTTGGCTTCCCTCCCGTGTTTGGTTCCAAGCTTTCTTTGGGCCTGGTGCAGAAACAACTCGAGGAGCACAAGCTGCTCAAGCAAACTCGGCTCAAGGTCGTGGACAACGAGCAGGTTTATCATTTTGGGCAATTCAGCGTGGAGTTCTTCCGCGTGAATCACTCGATCCCGGACTCCATGGGAATTTTTATCAAGAGCCCCGCGGGAAGCATCGTGCACACCGGGGATTTTAAGTTCGACTTCACTCCCGCCGACGGCATTGAATGCGACATTCGCAAGATGAATGAGCTGGGCAAGCGTGGCGTGAACATTTTGTTTGCGGACAGCACCAACGCCACGAAACCAGGCCACACCATTTCGGAACGTGTGGTGGCGGACAATCTCGAAAAGGCGATCTCCGATGCCACGGGGCGCGTGGTGGTGACTTGCTTTGCTTCCCTCATCGGACGCATTCAGCAGCTCATCGACTTTGCCCAGGCCAATGGACGAAAGGTCTTTTTGTCCGGCGGAAGTTTGGAGGCAAACGTGGAGATTGGGCATAAGCTCGGGTTTATTAAATTTCACAAGGATCAGCTGAAGCCGCTCAAAGAGGTGAATAAATTTGCAGACCGTGAGGTTTTGGTTCTGACCACAGGAGGGCAAGGAGAGCCGATGGCGGCGCTGTCTCGTATGGCGGGCGGTTCGCATGCGCAGGTCAAAATCAAGCCGGGGGACACGGTAGTGGTTTCTTCTTCGCCAATCATTGGAAATGAAAAATCGGTGGCGTTCTTGGTGGATGCTTTGGCCCGTTTGGGCGCGAATGTCGTGCACAATGGCATCATGGACGTGCACACGTCCGGGCACGGGCAGCAGGAGGATTTGAAGCTCATGATGAGTCTCATTCGACCCGATCATTTGGTGCCGATCCACGGAAACTTTTATATGCGTCGTGCCCACGGAAACTTGGGGCCACAGGTGGGAATCCCTGAGAAAAATGTGCATATGATGGACAACGGAACGGTGATTGAAATTCGCGACGGAAAAGTCGAAATGAAGAACGAAGACATTAAGGTGCGCTTTGTGGTCGTGGACGGAGAAATGCGTGGAGATTTGGGCTCTCATGTGCTCAAGGAGCGCGAGATCATGGCGCAAAACGGAATGGTGAGCATTGTCATTAAAGTCAGCAAAGGGAAGGCCCTGGGGACGCCGATTGTGGTCACTCGTGGCTTTTTCTACCAAAAAGAACAGCTCAAGTTCATCCGCGACATCGAGAATGCGGCAAAGGCTGGGGTGGACAAATTGGTGGCCCGCGAAAAGCGCCGCTTGGATGTGGTGGACTTTGAAGGGGCCGTACGGAGTGAGGTGGCTGGGCTGATTTTGAGACGCTTTGACCGTCGTCCACTTATCAACACCACGGTGCTGGTGGCTTAGTTTTCTGTGCAAAAGTGGGATTTTGTTTTGCACGGGATTTTTTGTTGTTTTGACCCTTACTCTGCACGGGATGTCTGGAGCCTTCTTATGATTTTGCGTGGCAATGGCCGTGTCGTTCACAAGTTTTAAAGGTGTCTAGGTGTTTTCCACGAGTTTTGCACAATTTTTCACTTTTTAAGATTAAAGTTTTGCACATGACAGGCTAAAACTTTGCGCTGGATTTGTTTGTTTTGCTCGTTTTTTGTCCACTTTGGCAAGGGTCCTCTGTAATCACTACAATTTATATTTATATATTATTTAGTTAGTTCTTTTCTTATAGACATGTGCATAAAAGTTTGCTTCACTTTTTGCGTTCACTTAGCCAAATTTCATGAAACTCAATTGTTCTCAAGCGGATCTTTCCTTAGCTCTTTCATTGGTGAATAGAGCGGTGAGTCCGAACAACACACTTCCTGTTTTGAATAATATTTTAATGAAAGCGGAAGGGAAGCGGCTATTTTTATCGGCAACCAATTTAGAGATTGCGATCTCAGCTTCTTTTGAAGCAGAGGTGGAAAACGAAGGAACGTTGACGGTACCCGCGAAAATTTTAAGTTCTTACGTGTCTCTTTTGAATGACAAAGATGTAGGCCTTTCTGTCACGGGAGGGAACACTCTACAGGTTCAAAGTAAGGGGTCCACGACGAAAATGAAAGGAATTTCTAGTGAAGAATTTCCTCTTTTACCAAAACTAGATAAGCCGGAAATCTTAAAGTTTTCCGTTAAAGCGATTTTAGATGCCCTGGAGCAGGTTGTGTTTGCGGCTTCCACAAACATTTCCAGACCTGTTTTAACCGGAGTTTTTTGGCAGGTAGCGGGGAAGGTGACGAAACTGGCGGCCACCGACAGTTACCGTTTGGGGGAAAAAACTTTAAACACCGAGAAGGATAGTGAAAAGACCCTTTCCTTCATCGTTCCCTCGAAGACGGCGCAAGAATTGATGAAGGTTTTGAGTTCAACCACAGTTCCCGAGTTCGAAGCTTATGTTGGAAAAGGTCAGGTCTTGTTCAAGGTTGATGGAGTGGAGCTCATGTCCCGGCTCATCGAAGGGAACTTTCCGGATTACGAAAAGATTTTACCTAAGGATATTAAGACCCATGCGGTGCTTTTGACTGAGGATTTGATTCTGGGGCTTAAAAAAGTTTCCGTGATTGTTCGAGAAAACAGCAATAATGTGCGACTCAAAGTCAGCAAGGATGGCGTTCAAATCGCCAGTGAAGAAACTCAGGTTGGGCAGGGAAGTTCGGATTTAGCTGCTCAAGTGACGGGTGAGCCTCTCGAAACAGCCCTCAATGTGCAGTATCTTTTGGACGTGCTTGCTCATCTCGGAAGCAAGGAGGTGAATTTGGGCTTGAACGATGGTCTTTCCCCTGTTATGGTGACGCCGACCTCGGGAACGGATTATTTGCATATCATTATGCCGCTCAAGGTTTAGGTTTTAAGGTTTAGCTTTTTTGGCAACATCGTGAAAGATTGTAAACATCTGATCACGCTCTTCCCGCACGGACAGAACCTGCAGGTTATAGAGCAATTTCAAGATCAAGGTTATAGCTCGATTTCGGGCGCCGGAAATATTTCATCAAAAGCTTTTTTGATCGCTGACCTCATGCGTGAGGTTAAGGATTTGAATAAGATTTTGTGGCTCACCAGTGACTCTCAGCATAAGGAGAATGCACTTCGGGATCTTAGCCTTTGGGGGGACGTCCCGGCTTTTGGCTTTGAGCGTGAGGAGAACCCTTTGAGACAGAGCACACTTGAGCGCGAAAATAAGGTTCGAATGATGCAGTTTCTGGCCTTGATTTTAGACGAAAAGCGGACCGGCTTTTTTGTTATCCCTTATCGAGAACTCTTTGTGCTTTATCCTAAGCCCGAAGTGGTGAAGCGGGGCATCATGAAGTTTAAGAAAAAGGACAGCATCGATGCCGTAGAGGTGTTTGAAGAACTGATTTCGATTGGTTACGAAGTGGCTCTGGACGCTTATGTGGAACGGGGTGAGTACTACCGCCACGGTGATTTGATGACGATTTGGCCCGTGAACATGGAAACGCCCATACGCTTGGAAATGGGTTTCGACGAAGTGGAGAAGATTTCGCTCTTCGATCAAACGGAAAAAGTGGACATTCAGGAAGTCGATTCTGTGGAAATCTATCCGATCGATGTGCCAGAAGGGGACACCCCGCTCCTGCCTTACTTTGGCCGAGGGTCTTTAGTGTTAGACGACGAGGTGGAATTTCCCGACGACGACAGCGAAGCCTTTGAAGAAGCGATGAAGACGAGGCTGCCGGAGTCGCGCTATTTGGAGTTCCGGTCGTTCATGGAGGAGACGGCGTACCATCACCACCTGCACTATTTGTCCGTTTTGAAGTACTACACCCCGCTGGATTTTGTGGCGGATTTGCGCGAAAAATTGACGAGTGACTGGACGATCTTTTTGTTCACGAAACATCCCGAGCTATACACGGGACTTTTTGAGGAAAAGAAAATACCCTTCTCCACATACAAAAAAGGCGAGTCTTTTTCGGCACGACAAGTGGTTCTGTTCCACGTGGATCAAGAGGATATTTTTCCGGAGGCTTTTCAAAATCCAGGACTGCAATTCATGGTCGTTTCGGATCGAAATGTGGGAGGTTTTGGAGAACAAGAAAAACGCCCCGAGCGCCAGAAGGTTTACACCGATTTTTTAACGGGCCTCAAGCCCAGTGATTTTGTGGTGCACACGGACCACGGGATTGGACAGTTTTTGGGACTGGACAAGCGCACGATCGACGAAGTGACTCGTGAATATTTGAAAATCGGCTACGCGGAAAACGACAAACTGTTTGTGCCGATCGATCAGGCAGACAAAGTTTCCAAATTCATTGGAGCGGGAGATCGCGTGCCAAAACTGACACGCCTGGGAAGTGCCGAGTGGACAACGATGCAGAGCCGAGTTCGCAAAGAAACGGAAAAAATCGCCGCCGAACTTTTGCAGCTCTACGCGGAACGAGAAAGTGCTCAGGGTTTTATGTGTGAGGACGACACGGCACGTATGATCGAGTTCGAAAAGAACTTCCAGTACGAGCCCACGCCCGGTCAGCTCCGTGCAATTTTGGATGTGAAGCGGGACATGGAACGCAAAAAACCGATGGATCGTTTGGTGTGCGGAGACGTGGGATTTGGAAAAACCGAAGTCGCCATGCGGGCCGCGTTCAAGGCGGTGGACAACGGAAAGCAAGTGGCGGTGTTGGCGCCCATCACGATTCTAGTCGATCAGCATTACAAGAGTTTTGTGAAACGGATGGAAGGCTTCAATATTCGCATCGAAATGCTCAGCCGCTTCCGCTCCCCTGCGGAGCAAAAGAAGATTTTGAAGGCCCTCGAACGTGGGGAAATCGACATCATCATCGGGACGCACCGTCTCTTGCAGGACGACATCAAGTTCAAGGATTTGGGCCTGCTCATCATCGATGAAGAACAGCGTTTTGGAGTGAAGCAAAAAGAGCGGCTTAAAGACTTCCGCAAAGAAGTGCACATTTTGACCATGACGGCGACGCCGATCCCACGAACGCTCAACATCAGTTTGCATGGACTTCGTGACATTACGACGATCACCACGCCGCCGCCCGGACGTTTACCCATTGTCACCGAAGTGCGTCGCTACTCGTTGGCGCTGATCAAAGGCGCGGTGGAAAAAGAAATGGAGCGTGGCGGGCAAATTTATTTTTTACACAACCGAGTGCAAACCATCGATGACATGGCCTCTAAGCTGCGGTCCTTGCTGCCAAAGGCTAAGATCGTGGTTACGCACGGCAAGCTCAATCCAGATGAGCTGGAACGCCGAATTTTAGCCTTCAAGAATGGTGAGTACGACGTACTCGTGAGCTCCACGATCATTGAAAATGGAATCGACCTGGCGAATGCTAACACGCTGATCGTGAACAACGCCGAACGCTTTGGGCTTTCGCAGCTCTATCAGTTGCGAGGGCGTGTGGGGCGTTCTCGAAAACAAGCCTATTCGTACTTTTTGTACCAAATGCAACGCTTGCCGCTCGACGCGAAAAAGCGTCTCAAGGCCATTGTGGAGGCCAACGAACTCGGAGCTGGATTCCAAATTGCGATGAAGGACTTGGAGATCCGTGGGGCGGGAGACGTGCTGGGGGCCAACCAGTCCGGTGCCATTCAAGTGGTTGGAGTTTCACACTTTGTGCGCATGCTCAATCAAGCCGTGGAAGATTTAAAGAAAGGTAAAAAGGTGAAGGAACGGGAAACGGCGCTCAAGGACGTGACCATCGAAATTCCGCTGCCCGCCTACGTGCCCGACGAGTACATCGTCAGCTCCAAAGAAAAGATTTCTGTTTATCAGAAATTGGCCGGAGCAGACACGCTCGAGTATCTCACGGAACTTCATATGGAGCTCGTGGAAGACTACGGAAAAATGCCCGAAGAGGTTTCGAATTTATTCCGCGTTTTGGAGATTAAAATGTTCGCAAAAAAAGCCGGCATTCTCAACGTGAAGGCCGAGAACGTGCACTCCACCGAAGATAGACAAATCGTTTTGCACATGTCCGAGGCTGTGCGTCCCGAAAACATCATGTCGCTTTTGGAATACAACAACACGTGGATCATTTCGGGAACCAAGCTCAAAATTTCGTTCAAGAACTTGGGAGTGTCTTGGGTCGAGGAACTCAAGAAATCACTGCTCGCGCTGGGCAAGAAAATGAAGAATGCGAATGGGGCGGTGGTTGAGAAGTAGCCTAAGAATTAGGAATCCTTTTTGCCGGGCTCGTCGTCTTTCTTTGCGCTGGCTGTGAATGTTGCGTCGTCATCGAACTGGAACTCCTCATCATCTCTGAAGACCGAGGGGTCAGGGATTTTGTCCTTGCTGGCATTGATGCTTGCAATTTGTTCGGAGCGAGCCTTTGCTGCTAGTTCTGCCGCTGTGTACTCGATGGGGTCGTCCGAGAGCTCGATAGTCCTTTTGGCTATTGGAGCGTTGTGAAGTCCCTCGCGAATGTCCACTGCTGGGTACCATGCGTCCTCTGGCAGGAGGGCTGTTGTTATAGTTCTGCCGTCTTTTAAATTTAAGACAACATCCCCGCTCTTTAAACTTGCAGAAACGGTATTGGCAAGAGTGTCGTAAGGATTCAAGCCCTGGCTTTGTAATCCTTCCTGAACTGTTGTTGCAGCGGCAGACAGTGCCATGGGCCAGGCTTCAACAAGGTATTTCATGTCTCCCGACTCGCTGGCCAATGCTTTGACGAGAGTGGCGGCTCTATCGTTAGGAGCTTCGCTGCCAAGCACGTCGGCGAGGGGACCTGCTTTAACATCTACCACGGGTTTCTTGTCACTGACGACAAGGGATTCTGTCCCCTTGGGGTTAGCAGGATCGTTCGTAACAGGCGATACGGTGGCCGTTTCATTTGAGCCTAAGTCCTCGCGGTATGTGTGTATTTCTACTTCAGAAACTGTTCCCGTGTTGACCTCTTCTTTCTTGGGCAAGAAGGATAGATACGCATCCAGGTCCTCCTCGCTGTTTGCGGGCATGCTGGGGTCTTTGTCCGGGTCTGCGATGGCCACTTCTTTTACCTCGACCTTTTTCTCCGGTTCGGCGGCCTTTATTTCAAGATAGGTCTGCAGGTAGACCATATTTTGCCCCTCAGTCCCTTTGTATCCGTATGCGTCTTTCTTCGTGTCCAGGGGCGGCATATCTTCTGGTTTGTTTTTGTTAAAATTCGTCACGAACTTTGGATTTCGTTTGATGAAATTTATTCGTCCGATAAAACTTCCATCGTCCCCTAGTTTTGGCATCACATTGGACAGAGAAAGGTGAGCGCCCTCCCGCAGATAATCCCGTGCTTTTTCTGCAGTGCTCTTTTCGGGACCGTTGTCGTGGGACTCGAGGGACATTAGGATTTGTTTTAGTTTTGATAAATCTCCTTACTCTACATCAAACGAGCTCATTTGGAAATAGGTGGACGGAGAAGGGGTTTCCTAGTAGACTTTCTTTGCTCTTTGAAAACGTGGGGATGTACAGGTTTCGACAAGAAGACTCGAAGTCCGAAGCTTGCTTTCAGGTGGTTGTCTGGTCCCACCTCTAATCCGTCCAGACAAATTCAAGTGCTAAAAACACTACTGAAGAAGGTCTCGTAGCAGCTCTCAAGGCTATGGCTCCAGCTCGTCTGGCTCCTGCTTTGGCTTTTGCCTAGTCGCCTCTTCATGACTGCCATTTAGCGCGGTCACGCCCACTCTCTGAGGCCCTGTGAGAGAGATCGGGTGTCATACTCGGGGCTTAGGTTTGCGGGGGCTTGTGTTCCACTCGTAAACTGAAACCTTGAAGACACGTTGAGGTCGTTTTCGTCTGTCCTTTATTGGCTCAACGTACACAGGATAGACTATGAAAGTAGAGAGTTTCGCACTTCCTTTTTGGACGCGGGTTCGATTCCCGCCATCTCCACCAAATTTGCTAGAGCTGAACAGGCTAGCCAATCCTGTTCTTTTGCTGTATAAGTTCCCCATGTCCCATTCAGAAACCATTCTCAGTTTTGACGCCGTCTCGTTTGAGTACGAGCACAACCGTCCGCTTTTGGATGGAGTGGATTTTAATGTGCGCGAAGCCACGAAGATCACTTTTATGGGGCAAAATGGAGCGGGGAAAAGTACGATTTTTAAACTCATCAACCGGGGACTGAAGCCCAAATCTGGAGTGGTGAATACGATCCCGAAGCTCAGCATTGCGACTTCTCACCAAGTGATGCCGCACGAGGAGCGCGAACTCACGGTGGAAGCGTTTTTCCAAAAACGATTCAAAGAAAAACAATACGACATTGGGCGACGCATCGATGAGGTTTTGGCGATTGTGAATTTGAAGGCGCCCCACGATCGGCTCGTCAAATCTTTTTCGGGTGGCCAGCAGGCAAGGCTTTTGCTCGCGTCGGCGCTGATTCAAGACCCCGATCTTTTGCTGCTGGATGAGCCCACGAACAATTTGGATCCGGCTGGGATTGAGCATCTCACGGAATTTTTGATCAACTATCCCAAAACGGTGATCGTGATTTCGCACGACGCCGATTTTCTAAATGCCTTCACCCAAGGGGTTTTGTACCTCGACGTGTTCACTAAAAAAGTGGAGCAATACGTCGGGAATTACTACGACGCGGTGGCGGCGATTGAGGCGCGACGTGAGCGTGAGAACATGAAGAACGCGCAAATGGCGAAAGGGATTTTGAAGAACAAAGAACAGGCGAACGTGTTCTCTCACAAGGGAGGAAAACTGCGTTTGGTTGCAAAAAAAATGCGAGACAAGGCCGAAGAAATGGAAGAAGCCATGGTGGAGGTGCGCCGCGAAGACAAGACGATTCGTGAGTTCGACATTCCGGTGCAAGAAGAGCTGTCGGGCGAAATTTTGAAGCTCAGCGAAGTTTCGATCATTCGCAATCACAAGGCTACGACGCGCAAAGTGGACATCACGCTTCGCAAAAAAGAACACCTGCTTTTGTGTGGTCCGAACGGAATCGGGAAGAGCACTTTGCTCGAGAAAATTGCGTCGGGGAAGTCGGAGGGCGCGACGATTGGACGCGGCGTTCGAGTGGGCTACTACCGCCAGGATTTTTCCACTTTGAATTTTGAGCATACGGTTCGCCAATCCCTTTTGGAAGTGATGCAGCCCAAGGAAGGGGAGCGTCCTTCGGAAGAGCGGATGCGCATGGTGGCAGCTGGATTTTTGATCACGAAGGAATGGATCAACTCGAAAATCGGGACACTTTCGGAAGGGCAGAAAGGCTTGGTGTCTTTTGCGCGCTTGGTCCTCATGGAACCGGGACTCCTTATTTTGGACGAGCCCACGAACCACATCAACTTTAGACACTTGCCGGTGATTGCGGCGGCGCTCGACAAATACGAAGGTGCGATGATTTTGGTTTCGCATATTCCCGAATTCGTGTGGCAAGTGCGCATCGATCAGACCTTGGATTTGGACAGGTAGAGTGCGCCTGGTAGACTCAAGCTATGCTCGATGAACGGTTTGTCATTGTGGGATTCATCCTCAATTTCTTGGGAAGTTTGAGTTACTTTCTTGCGGTTCTTCGTGGGCAGGCCAAGCCCAATAAGGTTTCGTGGTTTCTGTGGGGCATCTTTCCTTTGATTGCGGGAATTGCTCAGCTCGATCAAGGTGTGGGCTTGCAGGCGCTTCCCACGTTTAGTGCGACGTTCTGCTCCTTCGTCGTTTTGCTTGCTGCTTTTTTCAATAAGAAAGCCTACTGGAAATTGGGGGCTTTGGATTGGGTCTGCGGAGCGCTCGCGGGTTTGGGGTATATTTTATGGCAAATCACGGATTGGCCCAATCTCGCCCTTATGTTCGCGATCCTTGCGGACTTCTTGGCGGGAGTGCCAACGATCGTTAAGGCCTATAAGTCTCCCGAGACAGAAAGTTCCTGGACTTTTTTACTGGGATTCATAAACTATGTGCTCGGCTTGCTGACCCTTCAAGCCTTGGATTTTGCGCACCTTTCCTTCCCCTTGTATGCCGGGATGATGTGCCTGACGTTCTTTGCCTTGATTCAGTTTCGAGTGGGTCCTCGTCTTGCCCCAAAAACATGACCCACTTTGTCTACATGCTTCGGTGCTCCGATGGCAGTTTGTACACGGGTACGGCGGTGGATTTAGACCGACGTTTGCACGCGCACAATCATTTGAAGTCGGGAGCGAAGTACACCCGGGCACGGAGGCCGGTGGAGCTGGTTTATAAAGAGGAATGTACCGATTTGAGTGCGGCACGAAAAAGGGAGGCGGAGATCAAGCGGTTGACGCGGGGAGAGAAGCTGGCGCTCATTTCTTTGAGAGAGAAAAAATGAGGGCGACGAGGATGATGAGGCCAAGGAATACGAAGATCATCATAGGGAGAGTTTTTTAGTGATTCCGATTTTGCTCACGAAGTATTTGTCGTGAGAGATCATGACCATGGCGATTTCTTGGTCGCCGAGGAAGCGCTCGAGGTCTTCGCGGAGGAAGATGTCTAGGTGGTTGGTGGGTTCGTCGAGCAGGAGCAGGTCGGGCTTGTTGGTGAGGAGGATGGCGAATTCAAGGCGGCGTTGTTGCCCGTAGCTGAGGGTCTTGATTTTGCTGTCCACGAACTCGGCGGGGAAGAGGAAGTTGGCGAGCACGCTGCGACCGCTGCTGTATTCGATGCGAGTGTTATTGCCGAATTCTTCGAGCACGGTCTTTTCGGGATCGAGTTTTGAAAATTGTCCGACCATGCCGATTTTGATTCCGTTCCGCAGAGTCAGTTGACCATCGAAGGCCTTGTCCGTCCCGCTTAAAATATTGAGCAGCGTGCTTTTGCCTGAGCCGTTGGCGCCTTCGATGAGAATGCGGTCGCCTTGTTCGACTTTGAGCTGCACATTTTTGAGGATCTCGGTGTCGCCAAAGATTTTCGAGTTGAGTTTGAGGTTGAGTACCGTTCCAGCTTGGCCGGTGAGCACGGACTTCATTTTGACGCGAGGGTCCGGAACGGGGGCGGGAGGAGCTTTCTTTTCCATGCGTTCGAGGGCCTTCTTTTTTTGCGCCACGGTCGCGGTGAATTTGTACTTGGGGTGGTTGGCGTTTTCGGCGAGCCACTGTTCTAGTTCGGTGACTTCGCGTTGGCTGAACTCGTGGTCTTGCAGACGTTTTTGATAGCGTTCGTAGCGTTGGACCAGGAACTGTTCATAGGTGCCGGTGTAGACTTCGATGTTTTGTTCGGCGCTGATTTCCCAGATTTGATTGGCGGTGGCGTTGATGAAGCTTCGGTCGTGAGACACGAAGGCCACGGTTCCGCGGAAGTCTTGAATGAATCCGATCAGCCACTCCACGCTGGCGACGTCAAGATGGTTGGTTGGCTCGTCGAGCAGCAGGATGGTGGGCTCTTGGAGTAGGAGTTCTGCAATGGCCACACGGACGCGTTGGCCTCCACTGAGACTTTTTAGGGTTTGATCGAGGAGGTCTGCGCCGAGACTCACTTGTTCGAAGGCGATGTCGATCTGGTAGCTCATCCATTCTTCTTCCAACTTGCTGAGAAGGTAGCCCCCCACGGTTACGGTTTCATCGGGGAATTGAATGTCTTGCCTCAGACAAGCTACCACTTCTTGGGAGCGGCTCACGGTTCCATCGCTAGGCTCGAGTTCGCCGAGCAGGAGCTTGAGGAGTGTCGATTTGCCACAGCCATTTTTGCCGACGATGGCCACGCGTTTTTTGGCGGCTCCGTCGAGGGATAGGTCCAGCCCTTCGAAGAGGTGTCCGGAAGAGGTTTCGTAAGCGAGGTTTTTTGCGACGAGCATGAGCGGCTTTAATTAGCCGACACTATAGGGGAAGATGTGGATGGGCTCAAGAGGTGTGGCGGGGAGCTCTTGAACCGTAAATTTTTCCGCAAAAATTTTATAATGCTAAGTCTAATTCACTTGCTTCCCCGTATTTTTACCTGTAAACTCCAGTTAATTTTTCCGTAAAAACTATGAAAATTGCACTCATTTGTGGGGGGCCTTCGCTCGAACGAGGCATCTCGCTCAACTCGGCACGCAGTGTTTTGAATCACTTGGAAGGGGATGGGATTGAAATTGTGCCTGTCTACTTTGACCATAAAAAACGAGCTTATCATCTGCAAACTTCGCAACTGTATTCGAATACGCCGTCGGATTTTGACTTCAAGTTGCGAGAAACGGCAAAGGCTCTGAGCCAAACGGGGCTCAAGACGCTCTTGAAAAGTTGTGATCTGGCCTTTCCGGTGATGCATGGTCAGTTTGGGGAAGACGGAGGAATTCAGCGACTTCTGGAACGCTTCAAAGTGCCCTATGTGGGCGCGGATATCGAGGCTTGCAAGCGTTGGGATAAGCACGTGGCCAACGAGTTTGTGCGAGCCAATGGGTTTTATGCCCCTCCGAGCGCCGTTTTGAAGATTCATCAAACCGATCACAAGAAAATCATCGATGCTTTTTTTAAAGAAAACAAAGTGACTCGAGCGGTGGTGAAGCCCGCGAGCGGGGGGTCTAGCATCGGGGTCCATTCGGTGACCACTCCGGCTGAGGCCCTTGAAAAAGCGAAGCTGCTCTTTGGACGTCGAATGGACACGCGAGTTGTGTTGGAACCTTTTTGCACTGGTATCGAGTTCACGGTGATCGTCTTGCAGAATCGTTTCGACATGCCGGTGGCGATTTTGCCGACCGAAATTGAAACGGATTACGAGAAGAATCAAATTTTTGATTTCCGCAAAAAATACTTGCCCACTCGGCAAGTGCGTTACCATTGTCCACCGCGTTTTAGCAACGAGGATATTGAGCGGATTCAAGTCCAAGCGGAGCAGCTCTTCAAAATCATGGGGATGCGCGACTTTGCGCGCTTCGATGGGTGGTTGATGCCGGACGGAAAGATCTGGTTTTCGGATTTCAATCCCATCAGTGGGATGGAGCAAAACAGCTTTTTGTTCCAGCAGACTTCGCGTATTGGCTTCAGTCACCGTGACCTTTTGTACTATGTTGTGAAGCACGCGGCGACCCGCTACGGCATAAAAATGCCTCCTAAAAAAGAGCCCTCGCTTAAAAAGCGAAAGCCGGTGAATGTGCTGTTTGGAGGAGCGACGTCGGAGCGGCAAGTTTCTGTGATGAGTGGCACCAATGCGTGGCTCAAACTCAGGCGCAGTGAAAAATACGAGGCAAAACCTTATTTTTTGGACTTGAATGGAGGAGTTTGGCAGGTGCCTTATGCGCTGACCCTCAACCACACGGCGGAAGAAATTTTGGAAAATTGTGAGCATGCAGAGGAAGGTGAAAAACGCCTCAAGTTTTTGGAAGAAAAGGTCAAATTGCGCTTGGCTTTGGAACCGGATGATCTGACGGAGACCTTTTTCATTCCCAAAAAAATGAGTCTCAATGAGTTCGTGAAGCAGAGCGACTTTGTGCTCATTGGCTTGCATGGTGGAATTGGGGAAGATGGTACTTTGCAGCGGATTTTGGACAAGGCAGGAGTGAAGTTCAACGGGCCTGGGGCCGAAACGTCAGCGGTGTGCATGGACAAGGCCGAGACGGGGAGGCGACTGGCCGGACTCGAGAAAGAAGGCATCTTTGTGGCGCCCAAACAAACGGCGGGAGCGTTGGAATTCAAGGGCTTCAAGGCCAAAGATTTTGAAAGCTACTTTGCGGAGCTTCAAAGAAAACTGAAGTCACGCACCTGCATTGTGAAACCCCAAGACGAAGGATGCTCTTCGGGAATTGTGCGCTTGTTTGAATCCAAGGATTTGCAAAATTATATTGAGTTGGTTCTGACCAATGCCAGCCAAATCCCACCTGGAACTTTTCGAGGGCAAACGACGCCCATCGAAATGCCCTTGCACACGATGGACAAACTTTTGTTCGAACAGTTCATTGAAGTGGACACCGTGCGAGTCAAAGGCAATCGTCTCAAGTGGCGACGAAAAAAAGGCTGGGTCGAAGTGACCGTGGGTGTTTTGCAGGATGGGAAAAAGCTGCACGCGCTCAGTCCTAGTTTGACAGTTGCAGAAGGAGAGGTGTTGTCCGTGGAAGAAAAATTTCAGGGTGGAACCGGTGTGAACATGACTCCTCCGCCGGAAAAATATGTGAAACCGAAGGTGCTTGCTCGAGTGAAGAAATCGATTGAGCGAGTCGGTGAAGTGCTGGGTATTGAAGGCTACAGTCGTTTGGATGCGTTCATCCAAATCGATACGGGAGATCTCATTCTCATTGAGGTGAATACTCTGCCGGCGCTCACTCCTTCCACGGTTTTGTTTCATCAAGGGCTGGCCGAAGCCAAACCCATGTATCCTCTGGAACTTTTGGAGAAAATCATAGAGAATAAAGGCTACTGACTGTTATGGATTTCCCCGTTGAACTTCCGGAAGAGTGGCTTCAAAAGGCAGCCAATTTGAAGGTCTTTGCTGAAGACATTGAAGAGAAGTTTGTCCGAGGGAGTGGCTCGGGTGGCCAGAAAATGAATAAGACCAGCAGTTGTGTGTGGCTTAAACATTTGCCCAGCGGCTTGGACGTGAAGTGCCAAGAATTTCGAGAACGCGAACTCAATCGACTCCGGGCCTACAAACTGCTCATCGGGAAAATGGAGGACAAGAAACTTGGAAAAGCTTCGGCACGGGCGCAAAAGGCGTTTAAACTCCGCAAGCAAAAAATGCGACGAAATCGAAAATCCAAAGAGAAAATGTTGCAAGCCAAAGCCCATCGATCGGATGTGAAGCAGAATCGGTCTAAACCTCAGTTTTAATGTCCAAGGATTATTCTCAGCCGTTTTGGATCGAAGGCCTCGTTGGGAATAATGCGCTTTCTTTTGAACGGCGCGGTGCAGCGCCGAAGCTTTGGGTGCCATCTTTGGTGGAGGGGACTTTGGAGGAAGTGAAGCCTGGTAGCGAAGTTGTGTTTGAAGATTTTGACGAGTATGAAAAACTGCAATCTTGTCCAGGTTTGGCTCACTTGGTGCGGACGACTTTGGGTGATGTGCCTGCTGTTGTGGTGGACAACCACAACCACGTCTTTTACTTTTGGTTTGAAGCCTTGGAGCGAGGTCTTTTGAAGGAGGGGGCGACTTTGATTCACATCGACCAGCACAAGGACATGCGCGTTCCCGAGCGGCTTTATGAAGGCAAGTCTCTGGAAGACGTTTTCGATTACACCAACTTTCATTTGAATGTGGGAAACTACATTGTGCCCGCTCAAAAGGCCGGCCTGGCGAGGGACACCCAATTCGTGACCAGCGAAGAGGCACTGAAGGATTTGAGCTTTGCCTCGCGTGGAAATAAAATTCTCAACATTGATTTGGACTTCTTTGCTCCGGAACTTGATTACATCGATTTTGAGCTGGCACGCCGCTTTCTCGCCGCTCATCTGCCCACGACCTCACTCATCACGGTGGCGACCAGTCCTTTTTTCATTGAGCAAGGAAGGGCGATAAGCCTCTTGAGCAAGCTCTTTTAGAGGAAATAGGGTTGGGCGGGCCGAGCTTGCCAAGACGCAGCTTTTAGTGTACAATTATACGATTTAATCGGCCTATGATGGGTGCAACAAACACAAAAAAATACCTTACCCTTTTACTGGGTGTCCTCATTGTGGGAGGAGTGGCTTTTGGGTTTTCGCAGACTGGCCTGCTTCAGGGTAAATGGGGAATAGAAAGCGCGAAAGAAACGGTAGATATTGGTGCGAATGAAGAAGTGGAGTTTGTCGATGTGGATGTGGAAGATTTAGAGGAATACAGCGAGGAAAAAGCTGATGAGCTCTACACTGAGATTCAAAAATGGAGTGATTATGCGGACGTGTATTATGGCTATGCAAAAGACAGGTATGATGATTTTGGGATCTACGCATATGAAGATGACCTTGAGAGCATGGAGGCCGCCTTTGATTACTTGGCTGACTACTACGATCAGATCATTCAAGGGTATTCCTATATTCACGAATACAACGTTCAGTTGGTGGAGATGAGCCAGGATGTTGCGGCCGCGATGGCTGACATTCAGACTGCGGAGGAAGACTTGCTTTTTGATGCAGGATACAATGTTCCGACGCAAACCTTAAGTGCACGTTACGATGCTTTCATGAGTGATTATGAGAGTAATAAATCAAATGCAGAAAAATATTGGGATTTGTACGAAGGGACGTATACTGGTACTTGGGACGGCGAATACGATGACGATGGTAGTGGTGAACTGGATGGTGTGCATGAAGAATCTTGGACGAAGGGTTACTATTACTATGAGGAATCTGCTGGTAAGAAAAAATATTGTTCTGATGCCTTTTCAGAGTACAACAGCTGTATGGCTGAAAATTATAAGGATAGTAAGGCGGAGAACGAGGAGTATTGTACGGCGGTGGCTGATTACCCCGACTATGTTTCTGGAGGTGGTACTAGTGATGGCAACTCAGAAGGGTACTCCGCCTGTGAAGAAATTTTGAACGGATATAATGATGCGGTTGATGACTATACAGATATGGGCACCACATATGCTGCACTACAGACTTATGAATCGAGTTACGATGAACTTGCAGATCTAACTGACTATATAGGGACTTTGTATGCAGGTTCAGACGGATATGATGCAGCGCATGCCTCTGATGCCTCTTACGATGCAGAAGTAAAAGGAGGACTTTACTACTACGATGTGGCGAAAGCCTATGCGGAAGAAATTTTGGAATACAAGAAAGCAGCCTATGATGTTCTTTTTTCTGCTTCAACCCAGGATTTTGGGAAAGATCTCGTGAGTGAACTCAGAGCAGGCGTCTCTATTGTCGAGTCGGGTACTACTTTTGTGACAGAAGGCAGTGAGGACACTGATAGTTATACAGTGGTTTTGGACTCTGCTCCTACTTCGGGAGTGGACATCACTTTAACTCCCGACGCGCAAATCACCGTCTCACCGAGCGTTTTGAGTTTCAGTACTAGTGACTGGTCTACTTCTCAAACAGTAACGGTATCTGCTGTGGCTGACACCCTCACTGAGGGCCTGCACACAGGAGTGATCCAATCTGCGGCTGTTAGTACGGATAGCAATTATGATGGCATTGCTATTTCTGATGTCACGGTGAGTGTCAACGACCCCGAAGATCCGGTAGAAACTGCAGACCCCGCAGCAACTACAGATCCTGCAGCGACCGAGGATCCCGCGGAGCTGGATGGACTTGGTACCTTGCATACGGATTCGGATGATGCGGATGAAGACTTCCTCGCGGATATTGATGAGATCAAGCTCTACGGAACGGATCCGACGGATGAAGATTCGGATGACGATGGCTTCTTGGATGGTGAGGAGGTGGACCTTTTCAGTGACCCTTTGGATGCCAGTAGCACCCCTTCTTTGGACGATCCCACTGTAGAAGAGATTCTGGGGGATCCAAGCTATGTTTGCGAAGACCCTTTTGAAGACATGCATGGGCATTGGGCCGAAGACATGGCGTGTCGGTTGTTTCATGCCGGCATTCTGCAAGGTCGTACGCTAACCACCTTTGTCCCTAACGACTACATCACTCGTGCCGAATGGATTAAAATCATCGATCTTACGTTTGGCCACCTTCCTTCAGAAGTTGAAGGAATCGAGACCGAATTCTTGGATGTGACCGAAGCAGACTGGTTTTACTACTACGTGGTTCTTGCTGAACAGGAGGGGGTGGCCCGCATCAGTGACCGAGGAAGTGACTTTCATCCCAATGATTATATCACTCGTGGAGACGCCATTTTGTATGCCATTCGTATGGCGCGTCAGACCAGCTATGACTACGACGTGGAAAGCATCTTCACTGATGTGAAAAATGATGACTACTACGCCTATGCGATTGCTATCGCTTACGAAACGATGGTGACCACGGGTGACGGTAGCACGCAACACATTGTGGAAGGTTACGAGGACGACACCTTTAAGCCTGAGAATCCACTCGCTCGAAGTGAAGCCATTGCCATCGCCATTCGGATAGCCCTTGCTTTCAGTTCAGTGGTGAGTGAATAAGTTTTGAAGCTGTGCTATATTCCGCACATGTACCTTTGGATTCGTAGATTGTTGATGGTGGGATTCTTGCTCGTCGCTTTGAGCTACCGGGCCTATCTTTTGGACACCGAGAGCCATCTGCTCTATGGTCTAGTCCCTTTGTTTTTGGCCAGTTTCTTTTTCACGCAAAAACCTCTCAGGGGGTTTCGTTTGAGTGATGCACTGCTCTTGGTCTTTTTGTTCTTTTTTGCGCTGAGTGTCGTTTTTAAACAACAGCCTTTTGGCTTTTTTGAGTTCACGACTTTTTTTGTTGGAGCACTGGTTTATTTTGCGGTGAGGCAGGTGGATTTGCCCAGCAAAATTACGCCCGACCTTTTTGTTGAGCTTGGGTCTTTATTCTCTGTTTTCGCGCTCATCCATTTTTCTCTTTCTCCTACGGATCGTCTCAGCGGTTTTTTTCATGGTTATGAGAGCTACACTTTCTATCCGAATGCGGCTGCACTTTTCTTGTTGGCGGTTTTGCCTTTCAACGTGAACCTCTGCCTGCATAAGGAGCGGTTTTGGTACGGACTGTTGGCTTTGAATGCCAGTGCATTTTTACTCACGCTCTCTCGAGGGGCTTACTTGGTTGCTTTGGGGTGTGGTGTTTTGGCGGCCGCCTTTTCTGTGCGAAAACTGTTCACGCGAAAAACTGTGAAAAGCCTTTTGTGTTTGAGTTTGACGGGCCTTTTGGCGCTGAGCTTTGCCTTTAGCCTCAATACTTTAAAGACCGATGGACTGGTGGTGACGGACAGGCTGCTTTTAAAAGACGACGCTGGTTTTGCTTCGGTGAGTGAGCGAGTGGATTTTTGGAAGGGTGCTTGGCAAATGAGTTTGGATCATCCTTGGACTGGCGTGGGCCCAGGAGGATTTGGAGCCTTTTATCCTGCTTATCAAAACAACTGGTTGGCGCTTTCGGATCATCCTCACAACGTGCTCCTGAAGCTTTCGAGCGAGTCCGGGTTTCCCGCTGCGCTTTTGTTTGCCGGGTTTCTGGTGCTCATTTTTTTGCCGGCCTTCAAACGTCTTCTCAAAAAACCGAAGGGAAGTGAGGTGGCCTTATTTCTAGCTGCGCTTGCTTTTTTGCTGCACAACTTGATCGATTACAACCTCAATTTCACGGTTTTATCCGCCCTGTTCTTTGTTTTGTTGGCCTTGCTCGAAAATGGAAACGAAGCAGTTTCTGATTCCCGGCGACTGGAAGGCCGTGGTCTCTTTTATTTATTGGGAGGTCTCTGTTTGGCTGTCGGCTTTGTGACCTGTTGGGAAGGATTGGGTTTGGTCCAAGCCCGCCAGATGGAAAAACTCTATGCTCTTGATCCAAAAAGTGAGGAGCTTAAAGACTATGTGGAAAACCCACCACGTTTGCCTTTTGAGATGAATCATTTTGACTTGGAGGGAGACTTGGCTTTGAAGTTGGGAGAAGAAGAGGTGCTAGGTGCTTTTTTGGATCGATTTTCTTCTTATAATACTTACCATCGCTGGCTTTATTTTGAGACGCGTTTGGATTCGAGCTTTGCGGGGGAACTACTTGAAGCCAACGATAGAAACGAAATGGAGTATTACTTTCTGTACTACAAGGAACTCCCTCAAAACGCCGAAAATTTGGAGGCGGTGGAGGGGCTGGTTGAAAATTATACAGCCTTGCTTGCCCAGAACGAGCACATGACCTTGCTCAGTCAAAACTCGCAGTATACAGAGGCGCTTTGTGAACTTTACGGCGCTGAACTGCAGGAAAGCTGTGGTGTTTTTGAACAAGTGTGGGCGCTTGAGGCGTATAAATTCAACCAGCGTTACGGGACCAAACTCACGCTCGAACCTCTTTGATATGAAACTGCTCATCGCCACTCGCAACCCCGGAAAGTTTGAAGAAATTCGAACGATGCTGGCTGGTTTGGAAGCGAAAGGTGTGGAGTTTGTTTCTTTGGCGGACCTGGGCGTGGAAGACGAGTGCGTGGAGGATGGAGAAACCTTTGAAGCCAACGCTCTTCTCAAGGCGTGCTTTTATGCGAAGCTTTCTCGACTCCCCACCGTTTCGGATGACAGTGGCTTGTTTGTTGATGCCTTGAAGGGAGAACTGGGAGTGAAGACACGTCGTTGGGGTGCGGGTGAAAAGGCCACGGACGAGGAGTGGCTGGATTTTTTCATGCAACGAATGGTTTTGGAAGAGAATCGCAGAGCAGAGTTCATTTGTGCGGCGGCTTATGTGAATAAAGAGGAGGAGCGCGTTTTCTTTGGTGAGACGAAAGGGGAGATCACAAGAAAAATTGAGGCGCCCGTCAAGCCAGGAATCCCCTTGTCGTCGGTGTTTTGTCCGCAAGGCTATGCTAAAGTTTATGCAGCTTTGACCGTGGAGGAAAAGAACCAACTCAGTCATCGTGGCAAGGCCTTTGCCGCCTTGAAAGTTTATTTAGAAACCATCCTGTAAAATGTTTAAGCTCTACACCTACGCCTCTTGCCCTTACTGCGCTAAAGTGCGAAGTGCCTTTAAAGAGATGGGAGTGCAGTATGAAGAAATCGATGCCGAGCGGGGAACGCCAGGGTCTGAAGAACTTGTGAAATTGGGTGGAAAACAACAAGTGCCTTTTTTAGTCGACGAAAAGGCAGGAATTTCTATGTATGAATCGAATGACATCATCCACTATGCTCGAAGCTGTACTGCGTAGAATTGAAGCGGAAGACGCTGAGGAGTCGGTGTGGATTGTGGGGCCTGCCACGGGCCGCATGCTGCATTGGCTCATCCGAGTGGCTCAACCCATGGCGGTTTTAGAAATAGGCACCTCCGTAGGCTACAGCGCCCTTTGGATGGCGGCTGCTTTGGAAGCCAACAAGGCAGGAGAGCTCTGGACTATTGAGTCACACGCACAGCGCTACGAAAGGGCACAAAGTAATTTTGAAGAGTCGGGCCTCACACACAGAATCCACTCTTTAAACGGGCATGCCCCTGAAATCTTTGAACTGGAGACTGGCATCCCCCAACAAGTGGATTTTGTCTTTTTGGACGCCACCAAAATGGAGCACGCTTCCTATTTTGAGGCCGTTATTCCTCGGCTTAAGCCCGGGTCTTTTTTGGTTGTCGACAATGTGCTCTCCCATCGTTCCGGTCCTATGCAGGAGTTCATCGCAAACCTCCATCGGGATGCCCGTTTGAAGGTTGTCGAAATTTCTGTTGGCGACGGTTTACTGATAGCTCGGACGGAAACGGTTTAGGATGTCCAACAAGGACTCTTCGGTGTCGCTGGGGTCACTTTCGCTTGAGGTTTCGTCGGAAGACGAGCTGTGGGTGACTTTGAGCTGGATGGTGCTCGTGCCACTGTAGCCGTATTGGTCGATGGCTTTTGCCACGACTTCAATGATGTCCCCGTCTTGGGCGGAGGTTGGCACGCGAATCACTCCTGAGTAAGGGAAGGTGTCCGAGTGGTACTGTAGCACGCCGTTCACGATGTATTGCACCTCTTTGAGCCCATTGCCGGTGCTGGTGAGGTCCACTTCCACGTCGTGCAGGCGTTCACTTCCATCGATGGTCGAGAGACTGCTGGGGGAAGTGATGGTCAGCAGGGGTGCATTGGCTGCCGTTTCTGCATTGTGAATGTCATCCGCGTATTCGATGGGAGGCAGTTCCATGTCTTCTTTGCCCATGACCCACGCGTCGATGAAGGACTGCCAATTGTCCCATTCTTCTTTATAAACACGGAAGACTTTTTCTTCCACAGTGTCTGGTGGGGAGTATTCGGTGGCGAGTCGGCCGGAGATGTTTTCTACGTTCACCTTTCGGTAGCAGTCGTCGGTTTTTGTGGGCACTGCAAAGCTCGTAAAGACTTCGGTGTAGATCATGTCTGAGGGAGTCAGTTCGCTTGGCAGGGTTCCGCAAGCTCTGCTCACGGCGACTTCTTGTATGCCGGCGGGCTTGGTCCACGTGGTAGGCTCCAAACGACTGATGACTTTGTTCATGTAATTTTTCCAGATTGGAGCGATGGTGTAGTAGGCTTCTCCGGCGGAGTTCATGGGTGAGCCGTCGGTGTTCCCTGTCCATCCAATGGTGACAAGACTTGGGGTGTAGGCGGCGATCCAGCCGTTGTTGGCGTAACCCGTTTTATCATCGGTGGAGGTTCCGGTTTTAGCCGCATTGTCGATGGCACTCATGTAGACATTCCCTCCGATGTTCACGCTGGGGTCTGACAAAATGTCGTTGATGAGGTAAGCCACTTCGGGGTCGAGCACGTCCACTTTTTCCACTTTGCTTTCGTCCCACACTTCGAGTGGTGTTCCGTCGGCGGTTTCAATTTTAAGGATGGAGACTGGTTCCACTTTGTAGCCACCATTGGCGAAGACCGTGTAAGCTTCCGCGAATTCTAAAGGAGTGACGTTGGCTGCTCCCAAAGCGAGCGAGCCCCCGAATACTGCTGCTGCGTCTTGTTCAGAAATGGATTCCATTCCGAACTTCTCAGCAAAAGGGATGATTTTTTCAGATTGTCCGGCCAAGAAATAACCCTTCACTGCAGGGATGTTTCTCGACTGGCCCAAGGCTTGGCGGATGGTCATGGGGCCCATGAACAAGCCGTCGAAATCTTTGGGCGTCCAGGTCCCCCACGTGGTGGACACGTCGTAGAGGACGGTGGCTGGTGTGTATTGATTGAGGAAGGCGAGTGCGTAGACAAAGGGCTTAAAGGCCGAACCCGGCGCTCGGTAACTGGTGATCATGTTCACTTGACCGTCGATGTCTGTGTCGAAGAAGTCAGCGGAACCCACCATGGACAAAATCTGTCCAGTTTGAGGTTGGATGCTGACCATCGCGGCGTTGTTGGCGTTGTAGTTGGTCTTGTTGCTTTCAATCTTTTCAGCGATGGATTCCTCGGCGGCTTTTTGGAAGTCGAGATCGAGGGTGGTGTAGACACGAAGGCCTCCTTGTTCCACGAATTCTTTCCCGTATTTGTCTTCGAGTTGTTGCTTCACCCACATCACAAAGTGGGCTGCGATGATGGTGTCTTTGTATTCCGTGAACTCCATGGTTTGGACCTCAGCGAGGGCCAAAGTTTCTTCTTCGCCGGTGATCATGCCCAATTTGACCATTTGATCCAAGACGATGTCGCTGCGTCCTTTGATGTAGAAGGTGCTGCCGTCGGGAAGGGCGAAGGTTTGTCCGATGAGTCCCCGGTCGAATTCGGAGTCTTCTAGGTCGGCTTCGCCCGCGATGGTGCGCCCCGCCAAGCTTTCTTCGGTGAGTTCAAAGTTGAGAGTGGTGTATTTGTGAGTTCCGTAAGGGGAGTAGTAAGTCGGAGCGTTTGGAATCCCTGCGAGTACAGCGGACTCAGCTAAGGTGAGCTCTTCCGCCTTTTTGCCGAAGTAACGTTCGGAAGCCAACTCGATTCCGTAGGCGTTGTTTCCGTAGGGAATTTCATTGAGGTACATCAGCAGAATTTCATCCTTGCTGAATTTGAGTTCTAGCACAAAGGACATCATGATTTCGCGGTATTTGCGGATGTAACTCTTTTCTAAACTCAGGTAACCGTTGCGCACGAATTGCTGGGTGATGGTGGATCCTCCACGTGGAGCTCCGATTCCCAGTTGAGCAAAAACGGCTTTGATGAGGCCTGGGATGTCCACTCCAAAGTGGTGATAGAATTGATCGTCTTCAATCGCCAGCGTGGCATCGACGAGTGTGGGGGAGACGGACTCCAGTGAGTCCACGGTTTTTCGATTTTCTTCGCCGTGAATGGTGTAAAGCAGATTCTCCCCGGTGCGGTCGTAGATCAGAGTGGAGTCTCGAGGAATTCCTGCGAGAGGATCGAAGGTGAGGAGGAGGACAAGAAAGTAAAGAAAGGAAATGGCGCAACCTGCCGCTGTAAGGCCCAGTCCAGCGAGAGCGCCGTAACGCCAGGTTCGGGACCATTTTTTCATTTCAGGCTTAGGCTGCAGGTGAACCCAGCCTTTGCGAATGTGTTTGACGGTCCAGTCTTTTACTTGTTTCATCGTTGGTGTTTAGGGTATTAAGAGGCGCCACGAACACTGGCCCCGAGTTTTTCTAGGGCTGCGAAGGTGGATTTTTGGTGAGCTTGAAACTCTGCATCGGTGAGCGTGCGTTCGTCGTGACGAAGCGTGACGCGGAAGCTCAGTGACTTGTGTCCTTCGGGGATTCCTTTTCCGTTGTAGGTGTCGAAGAGCTCGAGGCTTCTTACTAGTTTTTCTTTGTCTGCACTGTGAATGCCCCTTTCGATTTCTTCAACAGTTTGGCGCTCTTTTACTAGCACAGAAACATCGAATTCCATTCCGGGGAATTTCG
>CALRCE010000002.1:74537-90984 GCA_943354505.1 Candidatus Peribacteria bacterium | reverse complement strand
CACTTGTTTTCCTAGGCGCATTCGACTTCGCAGACCCACGGGTGCGAAAGGCAGTTTGGTCAGACTCCGATACAGGTCTAAACTGGTTCGAATCCCTCCGTGAGTGATGGCAAGACTCCCTTTGAAGTCCAATTCTTTTAGGTCGGTTAAGATGCCCGCCAAAATGGCGTCGTCTCCTAGGTTTCCTGCGACGTAATTGCCGATTATAAGAAGCTTATTTGCGCGCATGACCATTTTTTAAGAGGTTCATAAGATTTACGATGAATTTCGGAGGGACCTAAGGCACTCAAAGCCTGTTGATGTCTTTCGGTGCCGTAGCCTTTATGGGTTTCAAAACCATAGTCGGGGTACGCTCTTCCTAATTCTACCATCAAATGGTCTCGCGTCACCTTTGCAAGAATGGAGGCCGCGGCGATGCAACGATAAATCTGATCCCCTCTGATCACGGAGGTATGAGAGATGGGGAATACAAAGGCATCCCTCCCATCGATGTAAAGATGATCGGCCTTCACATTCAGTCGCTCTAAAGCTCTTGAAAAGGCTAGATGCGTGGCTCTGAGTAGACCCAAGGTGTCCACTTCGGTGTGACTGGCCGTTCCAACTCCGTGAGGACAATTTTTAACTATTTTTGGAAAGAGCTTTTCTCGCTCAGCTGGGGTGAGTTTTTTAGAGTCGTCCAGACCTGCTAATCGCAAGCCTTTGGGCACGACAACCACTGCGGCCACCACGGGTCCCGCCCAGGAGCCGCGCCCTGCTTCATCCATGCCTGCAACGATTCCATCTAGAGGAGGATTTTTCACCTGATCATGATAGAGGCACAAAAAAAGCCCCGAAAGGGGCTTTTTGAAGTTTTAACTTTACTAATCTTGCTTTTCTTCTGTCTTTGCTTCTTCGGTAGGAGTTTCTTCTGTTGCAGGTGTGTCTTCTACCGGAGCTTCAGCGGCTTCTACCGCTTCTTCTGTGGCTTTCACTTCTTCCTCCACTTCAGCTTCAATTTCTTCCGCAGCCTCTTCTTTTTCAGTCGCTTTTGGAGCGTAGAGCATTTCGATCAAGCTTCCTTTCTTGTCTTGAAGACGAGTGGATTTACCTTGAAGAGTGCGCATGTAGTAGAGTTTGGCACGACGAACCTTTCCTTGTTTGGTGATTTCGATCTTTTCGATCATAGGACTGTGAATGGGGAAGACTTTTTCGACTCCCACTCCTTCCACTACCTTACGAACGGTAAAGGTTTTGTCAGCGGCACGAGCTCCTGGACCCATCTTGATGATGAGACCTTCGAAGATTTGGACACGTTCCTTTTCACCCTCTTTAATTCGCTGGTGAACACGAACAACGTATCCGGCTTTTAAGACTGGAACGTCCTTCCTTACGGAGGCGCTTGAAACATGAGCTAAGATTGCTTGTGACATACTGTATTCAAAATGGCTTGCGTACTATAGGGATGCCCTGAGACTTTTGCAAGGGCATTTACTGCTCCGACGTGAGTTTGTTGATCGCGATCATGTTGTCCGGGTCTTCTACAAGGTTCAAAATGAACTTATCCTGACACTTGAGCCTGTAAAGAAAGTCTTCACTTTTGAGCACACTGAACTTGATGGGTTCCTGATTTTCTAAACTGTCGAGGTATTTTTCTAGATTTTCTTTATTGATGTCTCCTGCAATCAGCAAATCCACGGGCGAATCTTTTTGGAGTAAGACTCCGGAAACCAGCAGAAAGTCCACTTGTCCCATCCTTTGGATGTTTTTGACAACGGTTTCAATGGCGGGATTGGCCTTGATGATGATGCGACGCAGTTCTTTGAAAAGAACGAAGTCTTTGTTCACCGAGTAATACTTGTGGCGATTTTTCGCCCTGCTCTTCAAAAGTCCTAGTTTTTTTAGGTTGTCCAATTCGCGACGAACCGAGTTGATCTGTTCATCGAGCTCACGGGTCAATTCACGAACAAAGTACTCTCCGTCTGGCTTTAAAAGAAAGATTGTGAGGAGTTTGGTTCGTGCCTTCGATGTGAAGAGGTGCCTAAGCATGTATACATATTTTATACAAACTTCACGAAATGTATAATTTTTTAATTCAAAAAGCAAGCAAAATCTCACGATCCGCTCCATTTTCAGGTTAGGTGCTATGAGATTTTACCGATGGACTTTTGAGCAATTTAGTTGTTCTAACTGCTCGTTTTGAGTTTAAATTTGAACACTTTTTTTATTCAATCTAAAAACGTCTGTTTTAAGATTAGTTTTTAGTGTGTCCTCGCACCAACTTCTTGAAGCGAGCGGACTGTTTCATATACTCGCGTTCTTCGGTTCCGGGGGCGTAACGTGCTCTCAGCATTTCTTTGAACTGTTCGGGGTAGCGGCCTAAGATTTTTTCGACTTCGGCTTCTACTTCAGATTCTGTCACTTCTGGGTTTTCGAGTTCGAACAGTTTTTCCAGACCCAAGCGAACGATCACTTGTTCCGCCGCGGTCTTTCGGAGTTCCGCTCTCAAGTCCTTCCCTTCTTTCTTGAGCTCTTCTTGGTACTCTTCCCAGTTTCCTTTCTTCTTTTCTACGTCTTCTTTGATTCGTTCCACCATGAGATCGATTTCTCGTTCAACCAGAGCTTCTGGGACTTCGGCTTCCACGTGCGTGGCCAATTCTTTTAGGAACTCGTTCTCAAGACGTCCTTCTTCTTGAACTTCTTTCTGAACAATGAGTTCTTGGTGAATGTCTTTCTTCATTGTTTCCAGATCTTTTGTTTGATCGCCAGAAACCTCCTTAGCCCAAGCGTCGTCCGCGGTGCGGTCTTCAGATTCTTCCACTCGGTTGAGTTTGATGTGGAATTTTACTTTTTTACTCTGGAAAGATTCTTTGTGGTAGTCTTTTGGGAAGGTGATCCAGAAGTCTTTTTCTTGTCCGACTTCCATGCCTTCTACTTCTGTTTCAAAACCAGGGATTAGAGAGTTGGAGCCTAAAATCACCGGGTGGTTCTTGCTGGAGGTGCCTTCTAGAGCAATGCCTTCTTCATCAAAACCATCGAAGTCGAGTTCCACACGGTCGCCCTTCTTGGCGGCTCGAGTCACATCCTTCCAGGTTTTAAAACGTTCCAAGAAATTTTCGATGACTACTTTGACCTCTTTTTCGTCCACTTCTACCTTTTCTTTCTTCACGAAAAGGTTCTTTGGGTCTTTTTTAAAGTTCACTTCGGGGCGAAGAGCGACGATGGCCTCGTATTTCAGGGGTTTATCGGTGAGGATTTGGATTTTTGGGTAGGCCACGGGGTGTAATTCTTTGCTCCGCACCGCTTCTTCGTAGCTTTCTCCAATCGCTGTGTCGAGGACTTGACCCATGAACGCTTGTTCCCCAACATGATCTTTCAAAACTTCTGCAGGAACGTGGCCCTTTCTGAATCCTGGAACGTTCACATGCTCCTGAAGTTCTTCTGTGGCTTTTTCTTCGTGTTTTTGCATTTCGGCCTCCGTCAATTCGATGATGAGCTTGGCTTCGGATTTGGGCAGTTTTTGAATTTCAATGTTCATAATTTGAGTGTTGTGACTTGTCCGTCACGTTAAAAAAACATGCGTCAGGATACTGTACCTGATGGAGTATTGCAATTCTTTCCCTTTTTTGCTATAATTATGAGATTTAAACTTTAAGTCGCGTATGGCAACAGGTGGAACTTCCACTTCCGTAGAGACACTCGATGTGAGCGAGTTCGCGAGTAATGATGAGCTTTTTAATGAGGGCTTGGAGCTTGCGGCAAAGAAGGAAGATTTGGTGGCAGAGCTCAAGGGCTTGGACCAAGCGAACATGTCTCCGGACAACCCTGAGTACGCTTTGACTAAAAAGGAAATTGCGATCGTGGATCAGGACATTGATGGCGTTGCCACTCAATGGGCTGACAAACATGTGTGGGATTTGATCAAGGACCCTGAGAAAAGAGCGGCCGCTATTGAACGAAAGAAAGCTACTTTCATCCGTCGCTTGGAACGAAAGTACAAACGCCAAGAGCGTAAGGAAGATCGCCAAGAACGTCGTGAGGCTCGAAAGGCTAAAAGACATGGCGATGAAACTCCTGAAGAGAATGATGGATCTAAGAAACGACGTGGACGCCGTGAACGAGTTGGAGTCGCTCCAATGGATTCGGATGTTCGAACGCCTGCCTTAGGCGGTTCATTTGAAGAAGTCGAAGGTGGTGCTGTGGAAGGCAGCGGCACAGCTTTGATCGTTAAACGAATGCTGGACACCGATCCTCCACTGAGTCCCAGTGACTTGTTGGATGGCGCACGCCAGGAACAAGCGATCGATGCTGTGTTTCAAGATGATCCTGCTTTTGCTCGTTCCTTAAAGCAAAAATTGCTCCAACCTCAAGGAAGTCCTGCTCATCAAGATGCTATTGCGGAGTTGACTCAAGTCAAAAGCACTCTCGATAGCACCTATTCTGTTTTAAAGAAATCGGAAGTCGCTCAAGAGCAAGAGCTGCGCAGTTCAGCCGAAGGCACTTTTCTTCATAAGTTGTCCGACGTTGCTTCTGAGGCTGTCAAAAAACCCGAAGTTCTCATCGCCGGTGCCATCTGTGCTTTTGGACTGTGGATGGTGAAAGACAAACTTCCTTGGGATAAAATCAAGACTGTGGTTGGAGGAACAGCCGTCGGTGGAGCCAGCGTCTTTTTGTTGGATTTTATTATGGAATACGCCACCGGAAAGGGCTTGGGAGACCGACTCAACATCCATCCCAGCAAATGGTTTTCGGGTGAAGTTCAAAAACAAGTGCAATCCGAACTCTTTAGTACTATGCCTGCCAATCGAAAAGCGTCTGTAGACGATCTTGTTAAGATCTATGACACAGACATGGGCACGATCAATGACACCTATGAAACGGCACTCAATCATCAGAAAATTGAAATCGATACCGAACCTCTTTTGGGACGTGGTCTCGATGCTGATGTGGCCAGTGACATCAATGGCAAGGAGCTCAAAGAAGGTTGGGACTGGTTTTATGAGGAATGTGCCGATCTCAAACTCCAAGAACCTGGAGCTCGCAAACCTTACGACACGGAAGATAAACGCCGCATGGGTATTGAATGGGCTCGCGACAATTTAAAAGGTGGCTACGACTTTAAGACCGCGATGATTGAAGTGCAACGACGTAAAGAACATCTGAAATCCGGCCCTGCTTCTGGCGGGGACGGTGCGTCTGCTGACGCTTCTCTTGCTTCAGGCCCTGTGGTTAAACCCGAACTTTTGATTCGTGAACCTCACCTTCGTGACTTGTACGACCATGAGCCTGCTTTCCACTCGGTGCTCAAACAGTTGCCCAATGGCAATGTGGCCGTGAGTGGATACCCTTATAAATACTACTTCACCGATCGAGGCGAACATCGTTTTGTGGATGCACTTCATCCAGAAAAAGTAGTCATTATTCCAAACAATCCTGAGCGTGGCGATCGAAATAAGTTGCTTTCTGCATTGATGGAAGAAGCCGCGCTTGGAGTTAAAAAAGAATTTGAATCCTTTACGACGGATCGATCCCTTGCCCTCCGTTACGAACCTTCATCTGGAGACTGGCGTCTCAACCCTGCTTCAGAACGAAGCACCCATCTTGGACTTTCACAGTCTGGACGTGAGACTAAGGTGCCATTTAAATTTTACACCGATGGACTCGGCATGATGGCCTCTTATGAAGGAGCGCCTGAGACTTCTCGCTTCACCTCTTTGGACGAAGTGAAGAAAGACTTTGAGCTCAAAAAGGCTTTGCCTGATTTGGTTAAGAAAGACTTGGGACATGTTCTTTTGGGTGCAGACTTTATGGTTGTAGAGTTCACCGATAACGAAGCGGACAAAAGCACTTCCATTAAGATTCAATACGATTCTGGACATGAAGGGACCTTGGTCTACAAGAATAATGTTCTAGAAAGTTCTACCTTGGATGCCAGTGCCGACCTCATGCAACGTTGGGAACTCCAAGCTCACAAAGACACGGTTGAGCTCTTCTCTCGTTCTACCATTCAAGATCGGATCATTGCTGCAACCAACGTGAATCCTGATATTTATGTGCGATGGCACAATGTTACGACCAATGGCCTCGTGCCTTCAGAACCTGGAATTGAATTCCAAGGAGGACTCTTTGGCACCGTGGGTAAAACTTTAGATGAACTGGTGAGTGGCGTGCTCAACAGCAACGACATCACCGGCAGCACGTTGGCTGCTCGTGAAAAAGCGGAAACGGAAGCGAAGGTCAAGCAAGGTCTGGATACTCTCGCCGCTAAAATGCGCACTGAACTCACCGATTTGTACAAAAAAGGCCTTTCTAAAACTGATTTCGATCAACAAAAGAAAACCCTCATGGCGGGTTACGAGAAAGACGTTATCAAGATTGTTGGAGAAAAGGTGGATATTGTTCTGCCTCCCACTGAACTCACAAAGATGAAGGCTTACTCCGACTCACAAATGGAGGAAGCGCTTGCTCCTATGAAGCACCTGTTGACCACGGATCGCAATCAGGTTGGTCTTTATGGAGAGGTTCTCGCTCGATGGCGACAAAAGGCTCTGTCTGAGATCGAAGCTCTTGGACCCAATCCTCTTAAATCCGCGGTCGATAAGGTTATTTCCGAAAACTACGCCGCTGCAAGTCGTGAGGCCAATCCACATCGTGGATTGGATGGGTCTCAATCCGGAGACGTGCTCCGAGAGGCTGAACTCACGGGTGCGCAGAAACTTGAATGGAAAGGGCCTACTGATAAAGTCTACCGCTATGTTTCTGAACGTTTCAATTGGAGCTCTACTGAGGTCAATGAATTGATGAAGATTTACTACGCCAACATTGAAAATGGAGGTGCGCCGGCTACTGCAGCGAGTGCTGATACTTATGCGACGTTCTTCATGAGTAGTGTTTATAGAATCATGGGTACTAAAGAAACCAACTTTGATCGTGCTAAGCAACTCTTTGTGGACGACTTTGACACTAAACTTCCCGTTTTAAAGGGTATTAAGAGTTCAAGAGAATACGATGCGCATCCTGAGACCTTGCCTACCCCTCCTGAACTCAAGGACGGTAAGGAAATGTATAAAGAGCATGTTAAGGAAGAGTTCACTAAATGGTTTGACACCAACATGGATCTTTCCACTTGGACAGGTATTGAGGGCGATTGGCCCAACACCTTTAGAGACAGTGTGAACCTGCGTTTGGATCGAATTGTGATGGACAACACTCTCACTTCCTTGGAATTGAGCGAAAAAGTGAAACGATTCTCTCAATTTGTTACTGTTGAATACGCACTCTATAAAATCTGTGTGGATGGAACTTACGAAGGATGGACAAGCCCTATAGAAGTTCGAGACCGTATTATTGAGAAAAACTACGATGTCGTTTGGCCCACTTCGAGCGATTATAACGCTTATGCGGCCAAACTGGACAAAGACTTTGGAGAAAATGTTGCCGGTTACCAGTTTGGACTCCTGACAAGACGAGTTTTACAACTCGCAACAGTAGGAGCCGTCGGTGCCGTTGCCCTCTTGGTTATCTAGTTACTGTTTTAGCATCACGCTTTCATTGCCCGGCAAAGGACAGGAAGTGGCGAGGGCGAGTTCATCGAAACTCTCTACTCCTTCCGTTTTTGTTCCATCTGCAAAGACCCAGGTTGGGTAACTTCCAACGCTAGCGGCAGCACAGGCTCCAGGGTCAGCATTTTTCCCGCTTGGGTCACACTCCACATAGGGTAAGAGATCTACAGAATCTCCAAAGAGTTTCTTTTGCTCCGCACAATGAGGGCACCAAAAGGCTCCGTAGAAGGTGGCTCCGCTGTTTGCAATACACGTGGCAAAGGCGTCGTTGGTGGTGTCGCGGCTGCAGCCAGTGAAGGCTAGAGTTGTGAGGAAGAGAAGGGCGAAAAGTTTTTTCATAGCTTGGATTTTATATCTTTAAATAAAGAAAGGGCGATTCCATATTCCAAAAGAATGAGTGCTTGTTGGCTCACACAAAAGATACAGAAGGTGTTTAAAATAAAAGCCTCCACTCCGGTGAGATAGAGGGCGAAACCCACTGCTCCAGTCAAACACAAGCAAAGGATGGGAATCAGTTTTTTTTGATCTCGAAAGAAACCTCGGATTGAAAAGGCCAGGAGTGAGAGATAGGTAGCGGCACCGAGTACAGACACGGGTATTCCCAGGAATAGTGAGTAGGTGCTTTTGTTCACGATGTCACAATTCCATCGAGCGCTGATCTCACAAACACTGCTCAAGTCGGGTTTGAAGTGAAGGGTGGCCAAGTAAATAGAAATCACCAGTGCCAACAGGTTGATGACCGTCAAGGCGAGGTAGCGTTTTTTGTAAGGGAGTTTGATCACGCAAAAAACCTAGCACTTTCCTGTTGCTCTTTCTAGACGAAACTCTTAAAATTGGCCCGCTCTGCTCAAGGGCACTAATACGCGGTGGATGTAGCTCAGTTGGTTAGAGCGCCAGGTTGTGGCCCTGGAGGTCGTGGGTTCGAACCCCATCATTCACCCCATTGTTATTAGTAGTTCGCCAAGATTCCTATAGGCTTGATGAAAGGCGAAACCTCTTCGCTGTCGTCGAGTAAACAAACTTCTAAACGCTCGTCCGTGCGATAACGAACAAAAAAACCAGTTTTGTATCTCTCATGTTTGCTTCTTTTAACTCTATTTTGAAGTGCATGCCTGCTCTTAAGGTTAATAGCATCTAGAGCTTGTGCTGTGTCTAAGGCTATCCCACTGAGCTGTGCTCGAGCCACTGCTAAGACCAATTTTTTCTGAATATCATCGAGTTCTCCTTCCGATGCCTTCAGCCTTGCTAGTAAGATTCTACGTTCAAAAGGCATCACGAGATCGAGGAAAGTCGAGTCTCTCAACGTTTCATCGGAATACCTTCTTCCTAGATTTTTTCGTCTTGAAGCATTATCCAATTGAAGGAGTGCATAGTAAGCCTTCCTTACAAAAACAATGATAAAGCCCAACTCAGCCGCGTGACTCATGGTGTCTCTTTCGTAGTTTCTAAACCCGTTGTCTTTGTTTGGAAGGTCCAATTTTATTTGTAAAGCGTTGACGTTGAGGGCATTGCCCTCCTGAGCTGCTTCAACTAAAGCTTGTACGCTTGCTGACGCTACGGAATCAGTCAAAAACCAGGAGGCATTTCTTAGTCGCTGTTCGATTTCTTCATCTGGGCGAGGTAAAAAATGAACGCCAATTACATCGAAATCTTCTAAAGCAGTTCTTGCTCTTTGATGGATTTTTTCACGCTGAGGCTCAATACTTTCTTGAGCGGGTCCGTTGTATTCTAAACTGAATATTTTCCTTTTTCTCTCTGGTGGAATGGCAGAACGATTCGGCAAAGGTTCTAATTTATAACTTGCCTTTTTTTGAGTTAAATCGCGAGTGATTTTAAATCCGTAAATGTCAAAATATTTCTCTGTTAATTGCACTAATTGTCTCAATTTTTTTGCTAGATTCGCCTCGCTTTGTCCTGTGCTCTGAAGCAGCTCTGCAAATCCTCTTTCTGAGCCATCCGAAAAAAGAAGAAGTAATTCTCTATACGCACCTAAGCTAGGACCAGCAAAATGATGATTGATGGCATAAAGCACAAAAGGATCTCGGGAGTCTGTTGTTGGCTCAGCGGTAGAATAGTGCTCCATTCCATTTTTAAAAGCTTATTCTATAACATAAAATGAGCTCCACGTCAATTTTTATCCCACTAAACTTAATTGTTCTTGTTCCCGAAGCGTTTGCGATCGGTTTCGTTGAGCCACTTCTTGCGAAGGCGGATGTTTTTGGGAGTGATTTCCACGAGCTCGTCGTCCTTGATGTATTCGATGGCCTTTTCCAAGGTCATGGGGATCAATGGAGTGAGAGTGAGGGCTTCGTCGGTACCGGAAGCACGTACGTTGGTGAGTTTCTTGTTCTTGGTCACGTTCACCACGATGTCGGTTCCTTGATTGTGTTCTCCGATGATCATTCCTTCGTAGACTTCGGTTTGAGGTCCAATGAAGAAAGGTCCACGTTCTTGCAACTTCCAGATGGAGTAGGCCATTGCGGATCCCGGTTCTCCAGAGATCATGGAGCCCACGCTGCGTTTGTCGATGGTTCCCTTGTGAGGAACAAAACGTTCAAAGGAATGGTAAACCGTTCCTTCCCCACTAGTGATGATCATAAAGATGGAGCGGAAGCCGAGGAGTCCACGCGTTGGCACTTCGAATTCGAGCATGGTGTTTCCATTTTCAGCACGCATGTTCTTCATTTCTCCTTTGCGTTTTCCCATCATTTCGATGACTTTTCCGGCCATGTCGTCGGGCACGTTGATCACTGCGGTTTCAATCGGTTCCATCAGTTGTCCATTTTCAGTGTGCATCACCACTTCGGGCTGAGAGATTTGAAGCTCATAGCCTTCGCGACGCATGGTTTCGATGAGTACGGCGATTTGCATTTCTCCACGTCCGAATACTTTGATGGTGTCACTGTTATCGACTCCTTCGATTTTGAGTCCCACGTTCGTTTCCATTTCGCGTTCGAGACGTTCTTTGATGTGGCGACTGGTCACGAACTTTCCTTCTTTACCGGCAAAAGGCGAATCGTTCACCATGAATTCGATGGCCAAGGATGGAGGATCGATTCCGATGGCTGGAAGCGCTTCGGCGGTGGCTTCGCTGGCGATGGTTTCGCCCACGTCGATGTCGGCGATTCCGGCAAGTGCGACGATGTCCCCGGCTACGATTTCTTGAACTTCTACCTTAGCGAGTCCTTTGTAGGTGAAGAGTTTGCTGATGCGCGCTTGGCGACGTTCCCCTTCGCGGTTGACGATGGTCACCATTTTTCCGGTTTGGATTTTCCCTTCATAGACGCGTCCGATTCCCATACGCCCTAAGAAGTTGTCGTAGGCCAGGGTTGCAGGCTGCATACGGAAGGCTTTCTCGGTGTCGGCATTGGCGGGAGGCACGTTTTCCACAATGAAATCGAGGAGAGGCGTGATGTCTTTCTTTTCGTCAGTGAGTTTTCGAATGGCCACTCCTTCACGGGCAATGGCGTAGATGTAAGGGAAGTCGAGCTGAGCGTCGTTGGCGCCGAGGGTCACGAAGAGGGCGACTATTTCATTGAGTACTTGGTCGGGGCGGGCGGTGGGCTTGTCGATCTTGTTGATCACGACGAGTACTTTGAGTCCGAGTTCGAGTGATTTTCTAAGTACAAATTTGGTTTGAGGCATTGGACCTTCGTAGGCGTCCACAACCAAGACCACGGCATCCACGGTGCGAAGCACACGTTCCACTTCGGACCCGAAATCGGCGTGGCCAGGAGTGTCCACGATGTTGATCTTGTTTCCTTTGTAGGCGATGGCACAGTTTTTAGCGTAAATCGTGATTCCGCGTTCCTTTTCTTGATCGTTGGAATCCATCACGCACACCTCCACGGTTTCGTGAGCTTCAAAAGCTCCTCCAGCCTTTAAGAGTGCGTCCACGAGTGTTGTTTTTCCGTGGTCTACGTGAGCGATGATTGCGATGTTTCGGATGTCCATTCTGAGTGCGTTTAAAAAGAGATGCCCAGAGATTCTACAGCACTTTTATGGTTTGGCAATTGGATTCGCTACTTCTTTTGCTTCTCCTTCTTTTCGGTTTCAGCCACAAAGGCTTCTAACTTCTTCATTTTTTTGCCGTATTGATGCCAATTGTGGCACCCGTCGTCGATTCCAGTGTCGAAGCGTTTTTTGGCCGCTTTCACTACTTTCAGAGCTTGTTTGTGGTTGTCGACGAGGACTACAAAATGCAAATCTTTGGTGTCCATGTAGTGATCTTTAACGGGATTGTCGATGATCCAGTTGATGAGCTTCCTCCACATTTTTCCAACAAGAATGATGGGCATATGGCACAAGTGACGAACTTGTAAAAGCTGCCAAGTATAGAAGAGTTCCAAACAAGTTCCGATTCCCCCTGGAGTCACGACCACGACGTTTGAAAGCAGCATGAATTCGTCCAAACGAGTGGAAAAAAGCTCGTGGTTTTCAACAAACTCGAGTCCGGGGTTGGGTTTTTGCTCGAAGGGCAGCACAATATTGATTCCGATGCTGTCGGCTTTGTTCTTTTTGTCTCCGGCCTTGTGTCCGGTGCTGGCGGCCTCCATGAGTCCCGGCCCTCCGCCTGTGATTACATCCACTCCCATCTCCCCCACTCCCTTCGCCAAGGCGAAAACGTCTTTATAAACAGGGTCCTCAGGCTTCACCCGAGCGGAGCCGAAAATGGTGACTCGAAAGTCGTTCTTGAGCAGCTCTTTCTTGATGTCGAAGGGTTGTGGCTTCATGGGAGGGTTTAATTGTTCTATTTATTATAGCAAAATTAAAGGAGAAATGCTATGTTTTAATCCAATTCACACTCCCCCGTATGAAACTCTTCCTCGACACTGCAAATCTGGCTGAAATCGAGACTGTGGCTTCGTGGGGCATTTTGGACGGCGTTACCACCAATCCTACTTTGCTTTCTAAAGAAGGAAAAGTGAATCCGGAAAAGCATTTGAAAGCGATTTGCAAACAAGTGGTGGGCCCCGTGAGCATGGAGGTGATCAGCACCGATACCAAAGGAATGGTGGAGGAAGGAAAAAAGTTTGCGAAGTGGGCGGAGAATATTGTGGTGAAGGTGCCTATGACCGGCGAAGGCCTCAAGGCGGTGACTGAGCTTAAAAAATTCGGCATTTCGACGAATGTGACTCTCATTTTTTCTGCGAATCAGGCTTTGTTGGCTGCAAAAGCGGGGGCACGCTACGTGAGTCCTTTTATCGGACGCTTGGATGAAAATGGAGAGGATGGATTGATGCTCATTTCTGAGCTGGTTCAGATTTTTGACAACTATGCCTTTGAAACTGAAATTTTGGTGGCTAGCGTAAGGCATCCTCGACAGGTTACGGAAGTGGCACGGATGGGAGCCGATATTGCGACTTTGCCTTTTGCAGTGTTCGAAAAATTACTGCACCACCCCATGACCGACCTTGGTTTAGAAAAATTCTTAAAGGATTGGAAATCCACTCAAAAATGAAGCTTAGACTCGACGCCCTCATTGAACTCGGTTTCTATGGACTCTCTTGGCCACGCCTCAAGCAGGAGGAGGAGAAAATTTCTGTTTTTTTAGAACGTTTTCATGAGAAAGAGCAGGGTTTTCTGCAGTTGCCTAAGGTTAAATCTGCTTTGCTTTCGAGCTTGAAGTTGGCGGAAAAACTGCGGGGTCGTTTTGAAGACATTGTGGTGCTGGGTATAGGTGGCAGCGCTCTGGGTGTGACTTGTTTGAGAGATGCCCTCAAGGGGCCGTTTTGGAACTTTAAAAAAGAGGGGCCACGACTGTTCGTCTTGGATAACCTGGACACGGTGGGTGAAGTGGAAGAGCTCTTGAATTTGGATAAGACTTTGTTCGTTGTGATCACCAAATCGGGGACCACGCCGGAGACCATGGCTCAGTATCATTATTTTAAAGAAAAAGTGTCTAAAGAAAATTTTATTTTCATCACCGACCCTAAAGAGGGTGAACTTAGAAAAATTGGTGCCAGTTACGACATCCCGATGCTTGATATTCCACAAAATGTGGGCGGACGTTTTTCGGTGCTCACGGCTGTGGGCTTGTTCCCGGCGGCTTTGCTCGGCATTGATCTGGAAAGTTTGATGAAGGGGGCGGAAGACATGGCTCATTCGTTTCAAGCCAAAGACATGGAGCTCAACCTTCCCTTTCAATTTGCCACTGTTCAATATCTTTTGGATTGGGAACGCGGCATTCCGATGACGGTGATGATGCCCTATTCCAGTCGACTTCACACTTTGGCGGATTGGTACCGTCAACTCTTGGCGGAAAGCATTGGTAAAGAAGGACGCGGACTCACTCCCATCACTGCCTTGGGAGTCACTGATCAACATTCGCAACTTCAACTCTACAATGAAGGGCCCACCGATAAGCTTTTCTGTTTTATTGAGGTTCTTAAACAAAGTTCCCCCATGATTCCGACCATTGAGAATCCGAAACTCAACTACTTGTCGGGGCACCGTTTTGACGAACTCATGGCTACTGAGCTCAAAGGCACGCGGCAGGCCATTTCTGAGTATAAAAAACCGAACCTCACCTTAGAAATTCCTGAAGTGAACGCCTACGAACTCGGTCAATTGTTCCTATTTTTTGAATGCAGTATTGCCTTTTTGGGTGAGTATTATAGGATAAACGCGTTCGATCAGCCTGGCGTGGAACTCAGTAAAAAACTCACCCGACAACTTCTCTCCTAATGACTCCCCTCTCTTCCCAACAGCTTTCCTTCACTCAAGCCTTCGCTCAATCCTGTCGTTCAAGCATTCTACGCATGGTGGCTCAAGCACAGTCGGGTCACCCCGGTGGATCTTTGTCGTGCATCGACTATTTGTCTTTGATTTACACTCAGCGTGTGGCGGAGAGCAATGAGCCTGTCGTTGTTTCGAACGGACATATTTCACCCGCCGTGTATTCGGTTTTGGCGGAGCTCAAAGTCCTCCCTAAAGAACACGTGATTGAAAGTTTTCGCCGCCCCACTGACATTTATGAAGGGCATGTGAATCGCAAAATTCCAGGGGTTTTTTACGGAACGGGTCCGCTTGGAATTGGTGGCAGTGTGGCCAGCTCTTTTGCTCTCGGGAATCAGCTTTCTAAAAAAGAGGGCTTGGTTTTTCTGCTTATGGGCGACGGTGAACAACAAGAAGGGCAAGCGTACGAGATGATGAACTTTGCGGCGAAATACAAGCTTGGGAATTTGCTTTTGTTTGTGGATTACAACGAAGTTCAACTCACCGATTCTTTGCAGGCCATCATGCCCACCAATGTGAAGGGACATTACGCTGCTGCGGGTTGGCATGTTCAAGAAGTGGACGGACATGATCTGGAAGCCCTCTGGGAAGCCATTCAAAACGCGGAAGCGGTGAAGGATCAACCCAGTGTGATCATCGGCAAGACGGTGATGGGCAAAGGCATCGCTTTTATGGAAGGAAAAGGCTTAGAGAAAAAGTCCGACTGGCATGGCAAGTCTCCGAAAAAAGAGGACGCCGATGCGGCCGTGGCTTTGATTGAGCTCACGGAAGAAGAGCAGACGGTTTTGAGTGAGGGACTGGCTGGACTGAAGATCGCGATTCAAGCTGACTCTGCGCTGAAGACCCCTGTGGTGAACACTGGCACGCCCAAGACCTACGGCGTGGAGCTGCTGACGGACTGTCGTGGAGCTTATGGTGCTGCTTTGGCGGATTTGGCCACTTTGAATCCGCATGTTTTGGCGATGACTGCGGACTTGGCGGAGAGTGTGAAGACCGATGGTGTTAAAAAACTGTTCCCCGACCGACACATCGAGTGTGGCATTGCGGAACAGCACATGATGAGCAGTGCGGGAGGACTTTCGTTGCGAGGTTTTGTGCCTTTCTGCAGTACTTTTGGGGCTTTCATGACGAGCCGAGCCAAGGATCAGGCTCGTGTGAACGACATCAATGAAACGAATGTAAAAATGGTGGCCACGCATTGCGGCCTTTCGGTGGGAGAAGACGGCCCCACGCATCAAGCGATCGACGACATCAGTTCCTTTGCCGGATTCTTTCATACTTCTATTTTTGAACCGGCGGATCCAAATCAATGTGATCGAATTATTCGACATGTTGCTGGTGCTCACGGAAACTTTTATGTACGCATGGGACGTTCTAAGCTGCCGATTCTCACCAAAGAAGACGGCACTCCTTTCTTTGCCGGCGATTATGAATTCAAACCGGGCAAAGCGGATGTGCTGAGGCAGGGGAAGCGAGCCACGATCGTGGCGAGCGGGCCGATGGTGACCTATGCTTTGCAGGCGGCTGAAAAACTCGGGGGAGACATCGAAGTGATTGCCGTGAGTAGCTTCATCCCTTTTGATGCGGAAACCATAGCTGCAAGTGCCAAAAAAACAGGCCGCGTTGTCACCGCACACGATCACAACATCGACACAGGGCTGGGCAGCTTTGTTCAAGAAGCCTTGTTTGAAGCGGGTATCTTGGTTCCCGTCAAACGTTTGGGGGTTTCGGCCTATCAACTCTCGGGTACTTCGGATGAGCTGTATGTGAAAGCAGGGCTCGGGGTGGAAGACATTGTGGAGGCGGTAAAAGCCTCACTCTAAATAAGCCACTACTTCAAGAGGCACTTTTTCAGTGAGTTTTTTAAGTGCCGTGAGAGGCAAAACGGGCTCCCCTTCTAAAGCTTCGACCACGAGGCGTTTTTCCTCTCCTTTCAATAACAACAAAGCGTGACTCGCTTTCGAAAGAGTCGTCAAAGAAAGGGTCAGACGCTCTGAAGTTTCATACTCAATGGGTGCCGTGGCAGCGTAGGCGTAATGTGGAGTGAACAGTGAGGAGTCGCCTTCAAACAAAGAAGCGATGTGTCCGTCTTTGCCGGCGCCTAAAATGAGGAGATCAAAAAGTGGTTCTCGGAATTTCACTAAAAAATGGAGTCTTTTATCCATGGAGTT
>CALRCE010000002.1:41069-74527 GCA_943354505.1 Candidatus Peribacteria bacterium | reverse complement strand
GGAGTTGCTCGCTTCCAAGGGTGTTGAGCTTGTATCGAAAGAAACACGATTTTCTTCAGCGATTTCGGCTGGCTTAAAGAGGGCATGTTCAATCATTCTCAGATTGCTTTCTTCGTCCTCTGCAGGCACGTAACGTTCATCCAACAAAATCCATGTGATTTGATTCCACGGTAAAGTTTCTTTCGACAGGAGTTCGTAGAGGTGTCTTGGCGTGCTGCCTCCGGCTAAACCAATGCGCGCGTGGCCGTGTGTCGTGAGGGCTTCTTCGATGGTTTTTAAAGTCGACTTCAAGGCAGTCGCCCAGAATTCGGTCTCACTCATAAAGGGATGAATCGTGACGCTCATGCTTCGGGGTTAAACCATTTGAATCCATCTTTCTTCAAGAGGTCGTCAGCTGTTTTTGGGCCTAAACTGCCCTTGGTATAGCTGAAGAGTTGGCAGTGGTCTTCTTTCATTAAGTTGCAGGCTTTTTGAACGGGATCGATCACGCGCCAGGCTTCAAAAATCTCTTCAAAATTGAGGAAAAGATCTTGGCGATTTTCTAGTACATCCAGGAATAAACGCCCATGCTCCACCAAACAATCTCCACTGCAATAAATGGGTCTGCCGGTGGTGAGTTCGTGAAAATCAAAGGTCTTTCCTCCCAACTTGGTGAGCAAATGAAATTCGATTTTTTCGTAGGGCTGGATTTGGATCACGATGCGATTGGGCGGCAAACCCGGAGTTTGACGCTGCGCTCTTCTGGGTTTGAATTCCACAACGACTCCCGTCCACTTTGTTTTGAGTGATTTCCCACTGCGAATGTAGATGGGCACCTTTTTCCACAGGCCGTGTTTGAGAGACAATTTGAGCGCGGCGTAGGTTTCTGTTTGGGAGTCTTTTGGAATGTTTTTTTCTTGTTTGTAGCCTTGATACTGACCTCGGATCACCGCGTGATGAGGATCTTTGATTGAGAGCCCTTTCAAAACTCTGGCCTTTTCGTGGTGAATGGCCTTGGCCGTCTTTTCTTTTGGGGCGTACATCGTGAAGTAGGCCAGCATTTGCAACAAGTGAGACTGGATCATATCCTGAATCGTTCCCACGTGATCAAAGTAGTTCGCACGGCCTTCAATGTCCTTGCTTTCGAGGGCTGAAATTTGAATGTTGGCGATGTATTCGGAACTGAGAAGCGACGTGAGAATGGAATTGGCATAACGGAGTGAAAGCAGATTGCTCACCGCTTCTTTGCCCAAGTAGTGGTCGAGCAAGAAAATCTGATCACTTTTGAAATTAACGTCGAGAGATTTCTTGAGTTTCTTTGCACTTTTAAGGTCGGATCCAAAAGGTTTTTCGGTGACCAAACGTAAGGTGGCCTTGGGTGTGTTGAAGTTGGTTTTGGAAAGATTTTGAAAAATATCCGGAAAAACTGTGGGCGGTACCGAGAAGTAAGCGGCACGAATTCTACTGGAGCTTTTTTCGATTTTTTTGAGTTCTTTTTTGAATCGTTCGTAGTCTTCCTTTTGATCGTAAGCTCCTGAAAAATAAAACACATTTTTTAAGATGTCCTTTAGGGTTTTCTCGTCGACGGCACTGTCTTGAGAACGGATGGCGTCGGCAAAGAAATTTCGAAAGGCCTCGTTGCTCATGGGCGTGCGTGCATAACCGACGATTTTATATTCTTTGGTGAGACGTTTCTCCTTCACCAATTCGTAGAGGGCCGGGAAGAGTTTGAGTTTTGCGAGAGAGCCCGAGGCGCCAAAAATAACGAGTGTGAAAGGAACCTTTGCCGTTTGGAATGGAATTTGTTTTTCTTTCACCATTGGCCATGAAAGTTACCGGGCTCATCCACTCGCTCAAAGCCGTGGGCTCCAAAACGATCTCGCAGGCCTTGAATCAAATTGGCCGGCAAGACAGAACTGCGAAGTGCTTCGAGGTAAGAAAGATTCGCGTTCAAAGTGAAGAGGGGCACTCCGTGTGAGGCGGCGGTGGCGACCACGCGACGATGACTTTGGAAGTGTTCTTGAACTTTCTTTTGAAACCACGTGGATTTTAGAATCGATTCGTTCGGGGCTTGTTTGAGGATTTCATGCAAGTCTTTGAGCGCGGTCGCACGAATGATGCAGCCTCCTTGCCACACACGAAGGATTTCTGGAAAGTTGAGTTCGTAGTGGTGCTCTGTGTTTGCGGCTTGAAGCAATTCCAAACCTTGAACAAAGTTGAGGATACGACTCAAGTAAAGAGCGGATTCTAAGTCTTTCACAAAGTCGGCACTCGTGATGACGGGAGCTAACTCTTGAGTGGGTATTTTGAGAGCCAATTCTGTTCTTAAGTCTTTAAGAGAAGACAATCCGCGTGCAAAAACAGCCCCGGTGATCCCAGGAGTTGGAATTCCTAAAGTGAGTGCTTCTTGGCTGGTCCAGAGTCCCGTGCCTTTTTGACCCGCCTTGTCCATGATGAGGTTCAAAAGTGGAGTGGCTCCTTCTTTTTTTTCCAAGACGTCTACGGCGATGTGCGTTAAAAAAGAATCCAAGGGACCTTGGTCAAAACCTCTAAAAATTTCTGTAATTTCGTCGTGAGGGAGTTTATAAATCCGTTTCAGTAAGTCGTAGGCTTCGGCGAGCATTTGCATTTCGGCGTACTCGATCCCGTTGTGAACCATTTTCACATAATGACCGGCCCCGGCTTTGCCCATGTAGGCCACGCAGGCTTTGCCAGAAAAATCTTCGGCGGCGATTTTGCCAAGGATTTCTTCAAAATACTCAAAGGCTTGTCGCTCCCCACCCGGCATGAGACTGGGACCGTACAGTGCGCCTTCTTCTCCTCCTGAAACACCGCAACCCAGAAAGACAATTCCTTGTTCCTTGAGTTGGTTTTGGAAGCGTTCCGTGTCTTTAAAATAAGCGTTCCCTCCATCCATGATGCAGTCTCCTTCGCTCAAGGCGCGAACGACATTTTGGAGCGCGTCTTCGGTGGCGGCACCGGCAGGAACCAAGAGGATTATTTTTCGTGGAGCGTCTAAGCTTTCGACAAAATCTTCAATGTGCTCGGCGCCGTAAAAAGACTGATCCCCGTATTTAGTGATGAACTCGGTGACTTTTTCGTGAGATCGGTTCCAAACGCTCACCTTGTATCCACGCGAAGCGACGTTGCGTGCCAAGGCACTGCCCATGGTGCCGAGGCCCATGATTCCAATGTGAGATGCCATTTGGGGAGGGTTATTCGGTGAGGGGCGTTTCTATGAGCTCGATGTCGGACTTTTCTTGATTTGCGGCTCTTAGTTTAACGAGCACGGTTTGGATGCTGAGCAGAGCGACTTCTCGAATTTTATCTTCAGAGAATGCGAGCCCGTGTCTATGGAAGTATTCTTCGAGAGAAAACTGCAAAAGATCTAAGACGAGTGACTTCAATTTTTGATCCGGAGTGAGTACTCCTTGAAGGGTTTTACCGGGTAAGAGCAGTCCTGCTTTTAAGATGGCGTCCCCCCAGGCATTGATGGTTTTCTTGATGGAGTCGGGGATAAAGGCTTCTCCGGCAAAAGAGGCTAAAGCCGATTCTTCCACGTTTCCTTCGTCGAAGTCTTTGCTGAGTTCGTGTTCCATTTCGGTGTCCGAGATCGAGAGCACGGCAAGGATGAAGGCTCCTGGCACATTTTCTTGTAAAAGCTTGATGACTAAAAAAACAATGTCGGATTTTTTGGCGTCTTTAAAATAATGCATCAAAATCTTCGCAAGTTTATCTTCTTGTTTCTTTTGTGCAGCCTGATGGGCCCCGATGGCGGCAGCGGCTTTTGCGCTTTCGCGCATCATTTCTTGAAACGCTTCGCGTGATTCCGAGCTGCCCGGAGCTCCTCCCTGCGTGTCTAAACCAAAGAAGGACTCAAGAGACATTGTTATTTGAGTTTTTTAACAAAAAAGTTGTAGAGCCAAACGAGGATGTAGGTTCCGACGAATCCATCCATGAATCCCCACACGAGACCGATGAAGGCTCCTTTGCTGGAAACGACGTACCAAGGATAAACATCCTCCACCAGGTGAAGAGCGTTGCCCATGAAGCCGGTTTGAACGGCGATGAGAGTCATTACAAAAAGACCAAGGGACCAAGCGATTCCCATTGCGAGAGCCGCGGCTAAAGGATTGAGCGTGGTTTTCATAGGCGTGAAACGTTAAAAATCCCTAAAAGGATACGGGTTCCTTAAGAGAAAATCAATTACTTTGAAAGAACGCTGACGATGGTGTCGAACTTGCTGTTTCCGTTGAACTTCACGCGACGTTTTTCAGCAAAAGTCACAGTTCCTTCAGCGAGTGCGAAGAGCGTGAAATCTCGTCCTACTCCAACGTTTTCACCGGCATGCCATTTGGTTCCTTTTTGACGAACCAAAACGCTACCTGTCGTTACCTTTTCTCCACCAAAGCGCTTAACCCCTAAGCGTTTTGCATTTGAATCGCGTCCGTTTCTACTCGAACCTCCGGCTTTCTTGTGTGACATATGGGAGAAAAGATAAGTTTGCTACGTTGAGCGGATGGATTTTAAGGGTAATTTTTGGATTTTGCAAGCTGAAATTCAGAGGTCTTTACTCAAACCCCTTTCAGAGCCTTGAAGAGAAGCCTGTCTCCTTGAAACGGGACCCGCCGCTTTGCGGGCCAAAAGGCACCTGCGGTCTCCCGACTTCGTCGCCCGGCTTCTCTTCATGCTCGTATTGGCCTATAAAGACCTCTGAATTTTCTGTAAAATCAAGATATGCTTCAGGATGAACTCCTCACTTGGTTTAGAAAAGAGCAGCGGGACTTGCCGTGGCGTCGGACTTACGACCCTTATCAGGTTTGGATTTCGGAAATCATGCTGCAGCAAACGCAGGTCACGACCGTACTCCCTTATTTTGAACGTTTTATCGCGGCTCTTCCGACTGTGAAGGCTTTGGCGGAGGTGCATGAAGACAAACTTTTAAAGCTGTGGGAAGGATTGGGATATTACTCTCGAGCTAGAAATTTACAAAAAGCGGCGCGCCTCGTCGTGGAGAAACACGGCGGCGTTTTCCCACAAGAATACGAGGCTATTTTGGCGTTGCCTGGAATTGGTCGCTACACGGCTGGTGCGATCAGCAGCATTGTTTTTGAGCAAAATAAACCTATTGTGGATGGCAATGTGATTCGCGTGCTCAGCCGTTTGGATGATTTTCACGAGGACGTTCGGAAAAATGTTCCTTATTTTTGGAAGAGGGCGGAAGAACTGCTTCCTCATGGCTCAGCCCGGAATTTCAATCAAGCAATGATGGAGTTGGGTGCCCTCGTTTGCACGCCTAAAAGTCCTAAGTGTTCGGCTTGCCCCCTCAAGGCTTCTTGCAAAGCGTTGGCGGCGGGCAACGTGGAACTGCTTCCCAACAAGGGGCCGGCTCAAGCTAAGGTTAAAATTCAAGTGGCGATTGCGATTTTAGAGAAGGATGGGAAAATTTTTATTCAAAAACGACATCAAAAAGGACTGATGGCTGGCCTTTGGGAGTTCCCAGGTGGAAAAGTGGAGGCTGGCGAAAGCATCGAAGAAGCTTTGAGTCGCGAGGTTTTGGAAGAAACCGGATTGAGAATGAAAAACCTCTGTTTCTTCATGAATTTACAACACGCCTACACTCGTTATTTGGTGGATTTGCATTGTTTTCTTGCGGAACCTATTGGAGAAGTGGGTGCACTCACGGCCGCTACAGAATTCCGTTGGGTTCGACCTGAAGAACTCAAAACCATGGCCTTTCCGGCCGCCAACGTTAAGATACTCGAAAAATACCTGAAGGGAGGCTTTTATTAAAGCTGAATTCGTGTTATAATTAACAGATTATAAACGAATGAAAAAAGCCTTCGCCATTCTCATGCTTCTCGGTCTTCTGCTCGCCATGCTGGCTCCGCTGGCACGAGCGGAGGAAAATACTGGTGTTACGACAGATGAAATGTCCAGTATTTTGGAACAGAGCACGCTGTTGGTTCAGCTCAAACAAAAAGTGGCTCAGATTCAGTACCGCTACACTCTTTTGGAGGACAATTTGGCGAGTGCGGAAGAAAATTTAAAGGAGGCCATCGATGCCATCAACAACTTGAATGTGATCATTGCAAACTTAGATGAACAGATCAAAGACACGAACCGACAAATTCTGAATGTGAAATCGCAAAAAGAGTCCAATAACATGGAACTCCAAAGTTTGCAGGAAGAAGTGAAGGACTTGGAGCAGCAAATGGAGGAAGAGAAGCAGATTGTGAGCGGACTCATGACGCTGCTTTACATGAAACGCGGCATTTATTACACCGAAGAAGGGGTGAATCCTGTTAAAGTGCTGGCGAGTTCCGGATCTGTTTCAGAAACCCTTCAAGAAATCACCTATCTCAACACGATTGCGAAAGAAGCCAAGAGTCACATCGAAACGGTGACGCAGCTCAGCGTGCAATTGGCTGAAACCTGGGATGAGATTCACACCAAACAAGATGAACTCGACTTGAGCGACAGCAAACTCTCTGGAGAGCTCATCAACTTAGAGACCGAGCGGAATCATCAAATCGAAATCTTAGACGAGACTGTGGCGGAACAATCCATTTTGGAAGCGATGCTCGGCTCAGCGGACGATCGAGAAGGAGATTTGTCGAGTGAAATCCGCATTTATCAAAGCAACATTGAGATGCTGGAAAAGAAACTGTCCGACTCCAGCGCCCTGCTTTCTGAGGATCAAAAAGCCGTGATTGCTCAGATTCAATCCGACATGTCCCTTCAATTCAGTGTCACGGATGCTTCTTCCAACTTGGAATTGGATTGGCCTGTTTCTCCCGGCAAAGGGCTCACTGCCTTCTTCCACGACAGCGCCTATCAGGCCACCTTTGGAGTGGATCACTACGCTCTCGACATTCGAGCCAATCAAGGCACTGAAATTTTAGCGCCTGCCGAAGGCATCGTTCAAAGTGTGGTCTATGATCCGCAGTCCACGCGTTATGCCTACATCACCATCGCCCATCGCATGGGAGTCATGACGCTTTATGGGCACATCTCAGCCCCTGCCGTTGCCATTGGAGATTATGTGACCCGTGGCCAACTCGTGGGCTACAGTGGAGCCAGTCCCGGCAGTGTTGGTTCTGGAGCTCGCACCACCGGCCCTCACCTGCACTTTGAAGTGTGGCAGGATGGCATTCGCGTGGATCCTCTCAAGTACTTGCCTCTCGAAGAGCTCAATTTGGAAGATGTGCCTGCCGAATACATGAGCCAAGTTCAAGCTGCGCTCGAAGGGCAGATCGTAGACCTTCAGAACGACCTGAATTGAGGATCACAAACAATTGACTTGCAGGTGCGCATTGTTTAGATTGTCACCGCACTTTTTGTGCACGCGTTGGGGAGTAGCCAAGTGGTAAGGCAGGGGCCTTTGAAGCCTCCATACGAAGGTTCGATCCCTTCCTCCCCAGCCAAGTTTGACTAGAAACGGAAAGCATGTTTGACGTAATTAAAAAGGATCTGCCTAATTTTCCAGATGAAATAATCATGGACTGGCTTGAGCCTTTTGCCAAAGTCATAGGCTGGCCTCCCGATATGATTTCTACTAGATGGGGATTGATTTTAGCAGGACGTCCAATAGAATTTTGGAGAACTTTAAAGTGGGAGAAAAAGAAAATTAATTTACTTGAAATTGAATTATCTGTTGATAGCAGTAACATCAGGAATCAATTGTTTGCTGCTTACGTTTCAGGGATTGAGAATCCCTATTCCAAGATAGAAAATGGCCAAGCTAGGTTCTTAAATGCCTTTCGCTATTTAACGGAACATGGTCTTTTCCCAAAACCTATTGTCTTGCTAAAGACAAGATCAACACATGATGTAATTGATGGCAACCATAGATTTCTTGCTTGGCATGCCCACAAACAGTTTTACGATGGCATGAATAAAATTCCAAAACAGGAAGCTCAAGAACTCAAAAATAAACTGCGTGATCGGTGGGGATTACAAGACCTTGTTCAACCAGTTAATGAACAAGAAGTTTGGTGCGCATGCCTTTAGAATCAAAGTCATCTAGTAACTAAGAATTGCATACAATAGAACGGCCCTCTCTCGAAAGAAAGGGCCTCGGAGGCCGAAGCCAATAGTGGGTAAATTGTACTTTAGGGATATTTCATGATCAAGTCTCAACTGGTTCCTACGATCTTTGCGCGCGCAATTCATGTTTTTGTCAGGACTTTTCGTGTGGGCATCCTTTATAATTCTGAATGCTTTAATTTTTATTATGCATGTAAAAAGATTTCTGGAATGGATTGGACTAAAAGAAAAACTGGACTCTATCATTCATCGACCTCCTTTTGTATCTGAAGGTGAAGTGTGGTGGGCAAGTCTCGGTGAAAATGTTGGCTATGAAATCAATGGAAAAAGTAAAGATTTCACTCGACCAGTATTGGTTTTTAGAAAACTATCCAGTGGATTTTACTTCGTTATACCTTTGACCACTCAAGTTCATATTGGAAGTTGGTATGTGAATTACAAGCAGGCTGGTAAGGATATCACTGCTTGCCTTCATCAGGCTCGAGCTATCGACTACAGAAGGCTTCATCGGAGATTAGGAGAAGTCGATCAAATGGACTTTCAACGGGTTCAGGGCGGATTCCAAAAGCTTTATTTGAAAAATTTCCCCTCCCATTGCTGGGAGGGTCGCGGGAAAATCCCGAAAGCACTAAGATTCTAATTAAAACCAGTACGCAATTCAAGTCCTCGGATAATGGCTTTTATAGACCGTGAACCTTGGTGCTGAGAAAACCAATGGGGTTCCGGGAGTGACCGTCCACTCATTCCCTGGGTTGTGCTTCTTCCCTGCCATCTCGATGCAACCTCTCAACACCCTCACAACTTCCAGACGGGTTTCCTGCCCAAAATCAAAGTCGTCCGACCTCAGGATCACTCCTAAGGTGCGATGGAGCCCTGGTGGAATATTTCCTATTTGAGGTCTTTGGTAGTCTAAGGTGACTAGACCTCCATCGGCATGTAGTCGGAGTGAAAACATTTTTAAAATGGTCCATTCTTAATCATACCTACTTAGAAGTTTGTCTCTGCTGCTTGTAAACCCATCCACACTCCTGTGTGATTGCCATCGCTTTTAATTGCGCTCGTGTTTGCTTTTGTGGTTCCACGTGCAACACAGAGATCCAATTCGTTCGAGTTATTAGGCAGATCCAAATTTGCCCAAAAAGTAGCTGCGCTGTCCGCGTAAGGATCTGACTTGCGCCCGCGTCCATAACGAGGATCTGCTGCGATTTGTTTGTGGGTCAGCACGTCGCGCTCTTCGAGTCCATAGTAACCTCCGAGCCAATGTACTAAGTCTCCAACTGAATCGTATTGAGCCGCGCTCCAATTTTGCCCACCGTTCGCCACCACTTCAATCCCTACTGCATAGCGATTGAGATCCTGCACCCCATCCCAACACGATTTCCCTGCATGCGGTGGGATTTTATCACTCGCCTTGTCCGCTTTATTCACTGACACGATGTATTCAATGGTCCCATCTCTTTCTACTGCAAAGTGAGCCAATTCACGATTCACTGTGGAATGTGAGTCCGAAGAAATCGTGGCATGTAAAACGATCCACCTCACTTCTTTTAATCCATCATTCCCTCCAAAACGCCTTCGCTTTAGATCTCCTGCCACGGTCCAAGTGGGATGGTCTCCCCAAGATTTCTTAGGGAACGCTTGAGCGCCTTCTCTTGTTTCTGCTGTATCAAGAACCCAATGAGATCCAGACTTTTTTACATACTGACCCGCCACTTTCGAGTTGAGTGGCCCTGAAGGAATGGTTCCAAATCCAGCTGAGGCTTCTTCACTTTCGTCGTCGGGATCGGCCTCTGGAGTGTCTTTCTTCCCTACCGTGTCCTTAAAATAGTCAATGAAATACTGAACATTGGGGATCCAAATTAAAGTGCCAAGTGGAATGTCTCGAGTGCTTTCTACCGTAGCAAACTCTGGATTGAAGGTCTTATTGAACATGAACACCACTTCTTCTATGTCCTCCTGCTCGATGGGAGCTGACTGTGATAAATATTTTTTGTACCCATCGTTTTCAACCAATGTCGAGTAGAATCCTTTCCCCGGACTCACTTGTATCCAAGTTCTCTTTTGTGAACCAATTTTAGTGTTGTACAAGTAATTTCTAGCTAGAAGACTTGGGCTTGGTACTTTAAGGACACTGCCTTCTTCAAGAGAATCACTAGAAAGTTTATTCAGCCCCTTGAGGTAGTCGACACTCACGCCCGATTCTTGACTTAAGGTCCAGAGGCTTTCTCCTTTTCGAACCGTTCTAGAGGTGAAACTTGGTTTTTCCTGCGTCTGTTCGGTTTCACCAAACATTTCTGCGAGATAAGTTTCTCGAGAGTTTGGATCTTTGAGTTCATCTGCAATTGCATCTGTCAGATGGAGGTAACGTAAAGAAATGATTACTTTTTCAACGGTTGGATAGTGTGAACCCTTGAAGAAAGGCTCTTTAAGAATTGCCTCGTAACCTGTTTTCTTACCTTCCGTTTTTTCAAGGTAAATGGCTTCTGCACCGGATTGTTTATACTCCACATGATAATTGGGGTCTTCAACCGTATCGGTTGAGGATGGTCCGACGATGTCGATGCCTATCGCGTTCCAGTTGCTCATCCTGTTTCCCAAGATTTCTACGATGCCGGCTTCAAATTCTTCCAAAGTTTTAGCACCCGTTTCTTCCCAAAGCCTTACACCGGCCGTTGGGCCCATATTGTAGAAAAAGTGAGCCAAGGCTCGTTGATCTGCCTCACTCATATCCTTTGCGAGCGGGTGTTTTGAAATGTATTTTTCTTGAATCAGTGCAAGATACATCGCTCCTTGTTCGATATTCTGTTCTGGGCCAGCATTGAGAGAGAAATCTCTATGTTTAAACACCCTTTCAAGATCTGAAATGGCACTTTGAGTCAACTGAAGATAGCCTCCATTTCTAGCCTTTGGATCCAATCTGCTCTCTTTGATTGCGAGTGCCATCAGTTCGTCTTCGGGGTAATCCAAGGCTTCTTGTAAAATGGTGCTTTCTTCTGAAAGTTTTCCTTTCTTTTCTTCTAAAGCCTTTTTAATGTCTTTTTTAGCTTCTTGCTGATAATTATCAAAAACTCCAGCGGGGCTATTTGTTTCGTCCACTATACCGATCTCGTCCCGTACAGGGCCTTGGTCCGAAGAAAGCAAAGGGCAGGCTAATAGAAGTAAACGTAGCTTGTAGTGCTTTATTAGGTTACAACCCGTTTTGACACCCCGTTCGCCTAAATTGCCCGCTTCACGAAGACCCTTTCTGAGTTTTTCATTTTTCGCTGCTCGCTGTATTGCGTCTTGGAGTTCAGGGAAAGGATTTCGCATTAAGATAGCATAATGGGCCGCTATTATAAAACAATAGATATCATCTGTCAAGCTCTAGATTCTGAGCGCTTGGACTCCTTAGGCCGCTACTCGCTGCCTATCCTTTGGGGCTTCGACGATACTTAAATAGTTTTCTACCACTCCCAATCGTTTTCCAAGATCTGCGTAATTGGCATTGCTAGCCGGAGTTTGTTTATAAATCTCTCGTAATTCACTTTGTGCCTCTCCCGATTTGAATCCCGCCAAGGCTTCAAAAATAAGTTGGCTTGCTGCTCCTCTGCCTTCTTCTGTTGGGTTAGCGGTGGGCTGGGTGATTTGGATCAAGTCTCCGTCTTCTGAAAGATCTAAACTTTCAGGATCCACGCTTCCCACTTGAATTTCGTGAATAGCCGAGATCACGGCGGCGGTTCCAACGGCAATGGCTTCAAAGCCTTTTTCGTCTGGATTGTCTCTCGCTTCCTCTGCCCACGCTCGCACTTGATCGGGAGAGACATCGGTTTCTTCCACCGTCCATTCGATCTTAGCGTCTGGATCTTGATCGACCACTCCTCTCGCTCTCGCGTCTTCAAGGATCGCATCTCGTGTGTTGCTCTTTAAAATGGTCCCGTGATCGAGTGAAGGCGTGATGATTCTTATTTTTTTGATGCGTTTTTCGCCACCTGCACCTTGACCGTATTCCACTTTAATGAAGATCACGCTGGAAGCGTTGGTCTCTTCGACTCTGGCTCCCGTGGAGTTCGTAAAAATCACTCCCGCCATTCCTTTTGCTTCTGCGTTTTCAATCAACTTGATGGTGGTGGCGTAATTTCCGTCCAACTTTAAAGTGCCACTGGCACCTCCTTCCGCCACGCGAGCCCTTCCCTTGGCCATGAAGAATTTTTTTCTGCCTTTTGTGAAGTAACCTTCGGCGCTGGCAATGGGAATCGCTGAAATGGTGAGGGCAAAGCGGCCTGAATTTTTAACTCTGAGTGCCCCTCCGTGATCGAACCAGTTTGGCCTCAAGTACATTCTTCCTTTTCCACATTCAGGAATGTATTCCCAGTTTGCTTGAATCACGTCTTGGACCATCTTTTCAAAGAGTTCGAAAGGAATTTCTGGCATGCCCAATTTGAGTCCGCCCTTGTTCATTCTTTCCCAATGGTCTCTCAAACGGAAGACCGCCACTTCTCCTTCCTGGTTGCGTTCTACACTCATCCCTTCGAATAAACCTGTGCCGTATTGTTTGATGCCTTCCAAAGGAGGACATTCGTAGTTGATGTTGGGTATGGTTTGAGGAGTGTCCCAGTTGTTTCCGTCTTTTTTTGGGATCGATTCAAGCGTGACTGAGTCTTTGTCCGCTACGTTGCACATGGCCACTGCGATGTATCCTGTGTCGGCCACTTCGGGACCAAACTTCAATTGTTTAGTGTTGGCGAGCTCAGCCACATACCCAGGTGTCCGTGGTTTTCTGAAGGAGCTGGCAATGAATCCTCTTGGCATTCGCGTCAGAGCGATGAATCTTCCTCCTTCCGCGAGCGGTTCTGATTCTCCGATTTCATTGAGAGGGTAGAGCGGCGTTCCGAAACGATCGTAGATGCTGTGTCGAATCGAGGGCACCCAGCCTTTGGACATGAGCTCTCTCACCATTCCACGAATGACAGAAAGTGCATCCATAGAAAAGAAATGGCAATCCTTTGGATCGTCATCTGAGACTGCTTCAGCGATGCGCAGTTGAATTGCATCCCGAATTTCATCAATGGGTTGCTCTCCCGTTTCAAGCACTTTTTCGACTCTTGATGGAGCTTGAGCTGCATCCAGTACGCGACGAAAACTCGTTCTGGTCTCTGTCACGGTCTGGCTACGACTTTCTCTTCTTCGGTCTGCTTCTCGGGACTGAAGTCCGTCCACGATCAAAGGCGCTTCTTCTCCTCCCAATCTTCTTATCGTGGGGCTTGCTACCATTCTTTGATTATTGGAATAATGGCTTATTGTAGACACATTCTCACTTTCCAACACCTGAGTCAATCTAGGAATTTTAGGATGCGAGAAATGGACTTTTTTGGCTCTTTGGCTTATCCTCCTCGTGTCCTTATTCTCCACTCATGCGAAAAATCTACTTTGGTCTGTTCTTGAGCGTTTTACTTGTGGCCTGTTCGACGAATCCTCAAAGTTCTGGAGAAGCGTTTGGTATCGACTTCAAATTTGGTTACGGACCCAACGACAATGAACTCAACACTTTTGACGACACTTACACCAAAGACATGGTGGTGGATGATCCCATTACGGTTTCCTTGATTTTGAGCGAGGACCAGATTGCGAGCATTCAAGCGAAGGTTGAAGAGTTGAATGTGTTCACGGAACCCGTCGTGGATCCAAATGGAGTGAGCGTCATCATGGCTCCGTGCATTCACTACTCCCTTGAGGTGCAGATGGCTGGCTCCACTCAAAGTGCCGAATGGTCTTGTTCGGACACCAGCTCGGATAGGGCTGAATTCGTACAGTTCATGTTTGACTTGATTGATGCTCAAGAGGAAGTGCAGGCTTTGCCAGAGCCTCAAGGGGGCTACATGTGAAAACCGTCTTTACGAATCCCTTCCCTCTGAGTCAAGAGAAGGCGGCTGCATGCTCGACTGTCCAAACTACGAAGCAGCGTGTGTGAGTGGAGTTTGTACCGAACGTCAACTGTAAAAGATTTCTTTTCCAAAAACGAATTTTTATGGTCAAAAAGATTTCTAATTCTGTTCACTGGTATGGCCTGAAGCCTACTCCTCGTGACCCAGCGTTTTCTGGAAAACTTGAAACAACCGTGGTCGTGGTGGGCGGAGGCGTTGCTGGACTTTCGTGTGCTCAAGCTCTCAATGAGGCCGGTGTCCCTGTCGTTTTGCTCGAACGTGACTTTTGCGGAGCAGGAGCCAGTGGGAAAACCTCGGGGTTCATCACCCCTGACTCTGAAATTGAACTCAGTTCTTTGCTCAGCAGCTACGGACCTAAGAAGGCAAAAAAGATTTGGCAATTTGTTCAAAGTGGGGTTGAAAAGATTAGAAAAAATATCGAGCAGAATCAGATTCCTTGTGACCATCACATTCAGGATTCTTTGCTCATCGCCAACACTGCATCTGGTTTTTGCCACGTACAAAAAGAGCATGAGGCTCGCAAAAAATTGGGCTATCCCAGTGAACTCTTTGATTCAGTGGCTGTTCGAGAGCTTGTTGGGTCCAACTTGTATGCCGGTGCTGTGCGTTATCCAGAGACTTTTGGAATGAATTCCTATCTTTATTGCCAAGGCATGAAAAAAGTCCTCAAAAAAGCCGGCGTGCTAATTTTTGAGGATACAAAAGTGGATAGAATTGACGGTCAAAAAGTTTTCACGCAAAAAGGTGAAATTACTGCAAAACACATCTTTGTTTGTACGGATCGATTCATCCCTGAATTGGATGTGCTTAAAAAAGAGATTTATCACGTACAAACTTTTTTGGGCATCACAAAGCCCTTGAATGCGGATCAGGTCAAAAGGCTGTTTCCTCAAGGTCCACTCATGGTTTGGGACACGGATCTTGTTTACAACTATTTCAGACTCACTGGGGGCAATCGACTCCTGATCGGTGGAGGGGACTTGTTCTATACTTATGCTCATGAGTTGAGTACTACGAACGAACGCTTTGCGAAACGTTTGAAGGCTTACATTCATAAGAAGTTTCCCGAGCTGCATTTTGAACTGGGAAGTGTGTGGCCGGGAATGTTGGGCGTGAGCAAAGACCTGCTTCCAGTTTTGGGTCCCGATGGGAATAATAAGGCGGTTTATTACGTGGGAGCCGCGACGGGTCTGCCTTGGGCTGCGGCGCTCGGCACTTATGCGGCCGACACCATTTTAAAAAACCGGCACGAATTTGATGAAGATTTTTCACCGAGACGAAAATTTGTGATTGGTTCTCGTCTTCAAACTCTGCTGGGAACACCGGTCACTTATGCCCTTTCACATGGCATTGCAAAGTATTTCTAGGAAGCGGTATGCTTCAGGCGCTGTTAGGGGTGCCCGGTCGGGGCTGAGAACATACCCTCATAACTTGCCACGGTTCACACCGGCGAAAGGAAACACGCAATGACTTTTCAATTTCAATCCCCCGTCTTTCTGGTCGGAGACGGCGAGCTGTCTGAACAGCAGTTTCGCAGTTTGTACTCCGACGCCCACCCTCTCATCGCCGCCGATGGGGGCGCAAATGTTTTGCATGATTTTTCGGTGCTTCCTTATGCGGTGATCGGAGACATGGATTCTTTGAGAGACCGTGATTTTTTTGAACGTGAGAGTCGTGTGGTGCACATTGAAGAGCAAGATTCCACGGATTTGGAGAAGTGTTTAAACGAAGTGGAGGCCCCTCTTTATTTGGCCTTGGGTTTCATCGGGAAGCGTTTTGACCACACCTTGGAGATTCTTCATGTGATGGAGAAATACGCTCACAAACAAATCGTTTTCTTTTCGAAAGAAGATGTCATCGTTCGCCTTCCAAAAAGTTTCCGCGTTCAACTTCCGCTGGGCACACGTTTTTCACTTTATCCTCTCAAACGCACGGTGCTGCTCAGTTCCGAGGGCCTTAAATATCCGCTCGACGGCCTGACTATGGAGCAAGGCCAAATGATTGGCACGTCCAATGAAACCACTGAAACTCATGTTCACATTGAACAAACGGAAGAAGGCCTCATCGCCATCGTTCCTATTGAGCATGTGAGCGCTCTCCTTTCGTCTACCCTTAACCTTCGTTCTTATGGATCTCTCGACGCTTGACACTGGCATTGTCGCCGCCTACTTTTTAGTTCTCTTTGGAATTGGCTTGGCCTTTTCACGCAAAAAAATGGACGACGAAAGTTATCTTTTGGCCTCTCGTCGTTTGACCTTGCCGCTGTTTGTGATGAGTTTGGTGACGACTTGGTACGGAGCCATTTTGGGCGTTGGGGAATTTGTTTTTTACAATGGAGTGGTGGCTTGGGTTGTGAACGGTCTCGTTTGGTACGTCGTTTATCTATTATTTGCTTTTTTGATTGCGAAAAAAGTGCATGCCAGCAAGCTGACCACGGTCGCGGATCAATTCAAAGAGAAGGTGGGGCCTAAAAGTGCAAAGCTCGCTGCGTTGATGAGTTTCATCATGAGCTCCCCCGCTCCTTACGTGCTGTCATTGGGTCTTATTTTTAGAGATTTTTTTGGAATCAGCTTCAATGCTGCACTGCTCTTCGCTCTTTGTGTGAGTGCCCTCTACATTTGGGTGGGAGGCTTTAAGGCTGTGATTCGTACGGATGCTTTTCAATTCATCTTCATGTTCCTTGGTTTTGCCGTGTTGACCGTGATGAGCGTCTTGCACTACGGAGGCTGGGAATTCCTCCAAGCCCACTTGCCGGCTACGCATCTCACTTTTCAAGGGGAATTGAGTTGGCAAACCATTGTGGTGTGGGGCTTCATTGCGTTTTGGACTTTTGTGGATCCTAGCTTTTATCAACGTTGCTACGCGGCAAAGTCTGGAGAAGTGGCTAAGAAAGGGGTCTTTATTTCCATTGTCTGTTGGTTGATTTTTGACATGATGACTTTGGCCACCGGTTTATACGCCAGAGCTGCCTTCCCGGATGCGGATCCTCAAATGGCTTATTTCACCCTCTCGAATGCGGTGTTGCCGGTGGGAATGCGAGGTCTCTTTTTGGTGGGCATCCTCTCCATCATCATGTCGACGGTGGATGCCTTTTTGTTCGCCAGCAGCAGTGTCGTTTCTGTGGACTTTTTAAAGGCTCGCTTCAAATTGACCGAGCTTAAAACACTGACCCGAGCGGGGATCGTTCTCACCCTCTTGACCTGTTTGGTCTTCATTTACTTCTTTGAATCGGTGATCGGCATCATTTATGCTTTGGGCACCGTTGGGGTGGCGACGATGTTGGTTCCTATTCTCACTATTTTGTTCAGCAAGAAACGCTTTTCGGATCGCTCTATGTTGGTGGTGATGTGCTGCACGGCCTTGGCTTCCTCCCTTTGGCTTGCGGAAGGTTGGATGAATGTTGAATTTGGTTGGCCCGTGTATCGAATGGGAATTGAGCCCATGTACATTGGGATTGCTGTGAGTTTGCTTGGAGTCGCAACTCTATGGTGTACCAAGAAAAGGGCTTAGGTTCTTTTGATTTCCGAAACGGAAGAAACTCCCTCTTTTTTCATCAGTTCCACCAGACCTTGATTGATTTCGCTGATGAGCTGAGGCCCTTCATAAATCATCCCGGTGATGAGTTGCAAAAGAGAGGCTCCGGCTTTGAGTTTGGCGTAAGCGTCTTCGGCTGAAAAAATTCCACCGCAGCCGATGATCACGGTCTTTCCTTTCATCTTTTGATAGACGGTTCGGATTTGTGCGTTGGCCAAGGCTTCCACGGCTTTTCCGCTGAGGCCTCCATCCCCGAAGTGATGCTTCTTTGTGAGATTGGTGCACACGAATCCATCGATGCGATGAGCTCTGCTGATGTCTAAAATTTCATTGAGCTCGCCTTCAGAAAGGTCGGGGGAGAGTTTTAGAAAGACAGGCTTCTTTGTTGGGATTTTATCCAGTTCTTGGAGCAAGGCTTTTAATTTTTTGGCGTCCGTGAAGGGCTGTCCTCCATAAGCATTAGGGCAGCTGATGTTGACGGTGGTGTAGGCTCCGATGTGGGCGAAAGCCTTGAAGGCTTTCACGTAATCTTCAATGCCTGCATCCGTTTCACAGGTCTCTGGATTGTTGGTTTTGGCGATGCTGATTCCTACCGGTGAAGTGAAGCGGGCTTTTTGTAGACGGGCTGCGATTTTTTCACAACCGTCGTTGAGCAAACCGTAGTAAACACGAATGCTCTTGAGGTCTTTGTGGCGCCACAATCGTGGCTTTGGATTCCCTTCGCAAGGTTCCCCCGTGATGGAGCCCACTTCTTCGTAAGCAAACCCCACGCAAGGCATGAGAGCGGTGAGTTGTGCGTTTTTATCAAAGCCTGCGGAGAGCCCTATGGGATTTTTGAAGTGGATCCCTAAAACCTCCTGCTCCAAGCTTGGATGAGAGTAGTCAAACATTAAACGAGTGAAGGCACGTGTGATTGGGTTCGAGCCCAGAAATCGCCCCACAAGCGTTGCCCAGTCGTGGACTTTTTCTGGATCAATCGCAAACGCCACGGGCTTAAATATATTTCGATAGGCCAAAGCGAAGATTTTATTCCTGATTTTTATGACGGGTTCCATGACTGCTCTAGATTAAAACTTTAACAGCTTCTAAAGCAAGCCATTGCAAAAGCTCCGCACAGCCTTCATACTCGAGGCATGGAGCTGATCACTTTATTTAAAAAACGACGTATCTGGCTTTTTATAGGTTTCTTTGTGGTCTTGGCACTCTTTTTTAGCCTCAGTCACTTCGAAGTCTTCCCTTGCGAAACCTTCATTTGGGATTCATCCCAAGGAAACTATTTTTCGTTCTGTGCTCTCGTTGATGAGGACTGGGAGTTTCTTTTTCCTGGTGACGACTACTACGGACCCATGGTAACGATTTGGACTTGGCTGAGTGCCTTTGGAGTCTTTGCAGTGCTTCCTTATTTTGCTGCAGTCGGTGTGGACCACATTTGGATTCGAAGAAAAACTCAGGTTTAGCGCCTTCGTCCACGGAATCCTCCGCCTCCACTTCTAGGCGAACGAGAAGGCCTGGAACCTCCTCCTGCTGAGAAGCCTCCGCTGGAACTGCGACGGAAATTGGCTCCACGAGAACGCCCGCGTCCTCCTCCTCCGCTTCCACCGCGTGTGTCGAAAGGCACACGGAAGTGAATGTTGAGTTCTTGGCGAATCAAACGTTCAATGAGTTCGAGGTCCCGTTTTTGATCGGGAGTTGCGAAAGAAAGAGCCACTCCTTCATGTCCGGCACGTCCAGTTCGTCCGATGCGATGCACGTAATCTTCTGCATTTTCAGGGAGATCGAAGTTCACCACCATTCCAATTTCTTTCACATCGATTCCACGCGCCGCAATGTCGGTGGCTACGAGAATTCGGAAACGTCCTGACTTGAACCCATCTAAAGCGGCGCGGCGTTGACCAAGGCTTCGATCGGAATGAATTTCGGCGGCCGTGAAGCCGGCGTCATTGAGAGCACGAGTGAGCTTGGTGGCTCCGTGTTTTGTTCGGCTGAAGACGAGTACGGTTTCTTTGAAGTTGGTGAGCAAGTCCCGGAGTTCTTTGATTTTGTCTTCTTTGGGCAAAACGAGGAAGGCTTGTTCGATTTGTTCAGCTGCGGTTCCGGCACGGGCCACTTCAATGCGGAGGGGGCTTTTCATGAAAGAATGTGCCAAATCGGTGAGGTTGTGAGGCATGGTGGCGGAGAACATCAAGGTTTGACGTTCTTTGGGCACTCCTTTCATCACTTCGCGGATTTGAGGTTCGAATCCCATGTCGAGCATGCGATCGGCTTCATCCAAAACAAGAATGGAAACTTTAGAAAGGTTGAGTGTGCGTTGTTTGAGGTGATCGATCAAGCGTCCCGGAGTGGCCACGATGATGTTCACTACTCCTTGCAGTTGTCGTTTCTGTTTGAACATGGGGGCTCCTCCGATCAAAAGAACGGTGCGAAGTCCAAAAGGACCGGCTACTTTTAAAAGACCTTCTTCCACTTGCATGGCCAGTTCACGGGTGGGTACTAAAACGAGGCCTTGTTGGCCTGTTCCCATCAGACGTTGAAGCATTGGCAAACCGAAAGCGAGGGTTTTCCCTGTTCCTGTTTGAGCAATGCCGATCATGTCGTTTCCAGCCGTCGCCAAAGGGATGGCTTGGTGCTGAATCGGGGTTGGGGTTGTGAGTTTAAGGCGGGAAAGTGCGTCGAGAAGTTTGGGGTGCAATCCTAGGGTCTCAAAGGTTCCTACTGACTCTTCAGTTGTGTTTTTTTCGGGTGTGTTGTTTTCCATATCTCGGGTATTAGAACAAATTTTTTTCTCAAAGTCAAGGAAACGGCGGAATTATCTTCCTTCAATCTTATCCATGGGCTGGAGCGTGTTGTCCTTTAAGAAGAAACTCAGGAGAAAGGCCGCGAGCATGAAGAACGAAGCAAAAAAGAAAGTTTTGGGTATTGCGGCACCCAAGTCGCCTCCATTTTTAGCAAGAACGGTGTTGAGAATGCTGCCCGCGACAGCGACCCCAATGGCTCCTCCAATGCTGCGGAAGAGTTGAGTTGAAGCGGTCACCACTCCAATTTTGCTGCGGTCGAAGGCGTTTTGAATGGCGATGTTTAAAACGGGCATTGAAAGTCCCATTCCGATTCCCACGAAGATCATGCGAAAACTGAGGGCTGCCTGGGTGGTCTGACCGTTCATGGTGGACAGCCAACTGATCGCAAACCAAGTGATTCCTGCTCCTAAAACTGCGAGTGCTTTGTATTTTTTAAATTTACTGAGCAACTGACCCCCAAAAATGCTTGCTCCGATCATTCCTCCCATCATTGGAAACATGATGGCTCCCGAATTGGTGGCGCTCACTCCGATTACTTTTTGAGCAAAGAGAGGAATGACAGAAATGACTCCGAACATTCCCATTCCCACCAAGAAAACAAGGGCGATGCTCACGTTGAAGGTCGAATTTTTAAAAAGTTCTAAAGGCAGGATTGGATTTTTTACGAAGCTTTCGACAGAGGCAAAGAAGCTCAGTGTGACGAAAGAGAAGGCCAATAAAAGAATGATTTCAACTGAATTCCACGGATAAACGTTTCCGCCCCACGTCACCCCTAGGAGGAGAGATGTTAATCCCAGAGTTAAATAAATGGCACCGAGGTAATCGATGGATTTGTCTTTAATGGTGGATTTGATTTTTGGCATGAGCACAACAATGGCGACCAGAGCCAAAAGTCCAAGCGGCATGTTGATGTAGAAGGCCCAGCGCCACGAGGCGTGGTCCGTGAGCCAGCCTCCGAGTAAAGGTCCAAAAACTGAAGAGAGTCCGAACACTCCGCCCATGAGTCCCTGCCAACGTCCACGTTCTTCGGGAGTCCACAAGTCCGCAATGATGGCAAAAGCATTCGTCATCAAGGCTCCTCCCCCTATTCCTTGAATGGCACGGAAGAAGATGAGTTGATTCATGTCTTGAGAAAGTCCACAGAGGGCGGAGCCCACTAAGAAGATAACGATGCTCGTTAGAAAAAATCCTTTACGGCCATAAATGTCTGAAAGGCGTCCGTAGATGGGCACCGAAATGGTGGAAGTGAGCATGTAGGCGGTGAAAACCCAGCTGAGGTGTTCCAAAGCGTCGAATTCTTTCACGATGGTGGCCATGGCTGTGGAGACCACATTTTGATCGAGTGCTGCAAGAAACATCGCAGACATGACGGCGACCATGACCCAAATCTTTTTACTTTTTGAAATGTGTTGCAGCGTTTCCATATTTTTTCGCGGTGATGACTGTTTATACCACAAGTTCACACTTTTTTCACAAGTTCTTCATTTCATTGTCACAAGTGGATCCTAAAGTGATCATGAATTTGGGCAGCGCCGGTCGACAAATTCAAAACTCGCTCATTAACCCCTTAGACGAATGCAAAGAAAAAACATTAAAAAACTTTTAGCCCTAGGTCTTCTGGTGAGTGGCACCGCCAGTGTTGTTGCCAGTCAAGCTGCCTATGCTGAGACAACTACTGAACAACATAGACCAGGTCCTATGGCTTTCGACGAGCATGTCGAGAGAACTGTCGAAGACATCGATAATGGTGTCCTCATCACTTTGACTACTGATGACGCGGATACTCTCGAAAAACTCCAGGCAATGCCGGATGAAGCTCCTGAAGATGCTCCTTTTGCCGACGAGGTGACCCGTGAGATCACTTTGCTCGACAATGGAGTGCAAATTCAGCTGACTTCCGACGATCCGGCTGTGGTTGAAAAGCTACAGAATATGCCAGATGAACCTATGCACCCTAGTTTTGAAGATCTCAACATTGATCGAACGGTGGAAAACACTGAGAACGGCGTGGTTATCACGTTGACCTCCGACGACCAAGACGTTGTAGAAATGCTTCAAGACCGTGCAGATGATGAGTTCTTCATTGGAAAAGGCTTCCATCCTGGAGGTCCTCATTCTTTTGATGGAGAAGATCCTGAGACTGATGACGACGAGGATGACTCTTCTGATCAAGAGTGATCCTTTGTCACGGGAGTGGGGCTAGCATGGTGTCCCCACTCCCGTTATACTTTTGCCGTTATGAATCCACTTGTTCTTGTCATCGAAGATGATCAAAAAATAGCCGACTTGGTTCGGCTTTATTTAGAGAAAGAGAATTATAGAGTCCTCACCTGTTCGGATGGCCAAGAGGGACTCGAACTGGCTTTAAAAACAAAGCCTAGTCTTCTTATTTTAGATCGTATGCTTCCTGGCTTAGAAGGCTTGGATGTTTTGAGGCAACTTCGCGTTAAAATTTCCATTCCCGTGATCATTCTGAGTGCGAAGTCAGATGAAATTGAGAAGGTTGTTGGACTGGAATTGGGGGCTGACGATTATGTCAGCAAACCCTTCAGTCCTAAAGAACTCATAGCACGCGTTAAATCAGTGCTTCGAAGAGTCCCATCTCTTTCGCAAGAAAAAATAGAGGCCGCACTTATTCAAGTGAGAGGACTTTCTCTCAGTCCTGAAAAAATGTGCGTCGAGCTGGATGGAGAGCTTCTTGCCCTTTCTTCTTTGGAGTTCAAGCTTTTGTATCTTTTAGCCTCTCATGCTGGACGTGTGTATTCACGAGATCAACTCTTAACCGAAATCTATGACTCCACTCATCATTTGGTCTATGACCGTACGATCGATGCACACATCAAAAATTTGAGAAGAAAATTAAAAGAAAGCCCTAAAAAACCGCGCTTTATTGCTTCGGTTTTTGGTGTGGGTTATAAATTCCTAGAACATGAAACTCAGTCTTAGAACCAAGCTTTTGCTCAGTTACATCGCCATCATTCTGTTGACTTTGAGTTTGCTGGAAGGATTCATAAAATGGCAAGTTGTCGCTCATTTCAACGAACTTTATGAAGCGATTCGTGAGCATGGCTTTGAGTTCCCGCCCACAGCCGATGACTTTGAACCTGGACTTAACTTTTTGGAGGTTTTACAAAATTCGATTTTTTATACCATTTTGGCAGCAGGCGCTTTGGCTATCTTCATTAGCCTCGTTTTCACAAAATACATCACTGAACCTATCCGCGATGTGATCAAGGCAACCAAAGCAATTGCCAAAGGGAACTACGGACAACGTGTCCCCAAAAAAACAGAGGACGAATTGGGTGATCTAACGGAATCGCTCAACATCATGGCTGAAGCTTTGAACGACAACCGCTACTTGCAGCGCCAACTCATCACCAATGTGAGTCATGAGCTGGCAACACCACTCACCAATGTGGGCGGATATTTGGAAGCCCTTTTGGACAAGGTGATTCCTGAGGAGGAACGGCGAGAAACTTTAGTTCTCATGAAAGAAGAAACCGATAGACTGAAAATTATGGTGGAAGAAGTCCGAACTCTTTCTATGATCCAAGAACCTCAGTTTCATGTGAGTAAAAGCCAAGTGGATCTTCAGAATTTGACGGAAAAAATCCTGAAACAGGCGGATGCGAGTTTTAAAGCTGCAAAAGTGACTTTAGAAGCCGTATATCTTCTCAAGGGAGGTACTCATCCCGTAGATCCTGACCGTTATCATCAGATTCTCTTGAACTTGCTCAACAATGCACTCAAACATTCAAAACCCAAGCAAGCTGTGAAGGTCACACTTGAAGAGAAAGATAGTCAGGTTTTTCTTTCGGTCCAAGACCATGGCACGGGAATACCAAAAGCCGAGTTGCCTTTTATTTTTGAGCGTTTTTATCGTGCTGATCCTTCACGAAGTCGCCAATCGGGTGGAATTGGAATTGGACTAACAATAGTTAAAGAGTTGATGGAAGCCCACGGCGGAGAAGTCACGGTTGAGAGCCTCCCGGGTAAAGGGGCAAGTTTTGTATGTCGCTTCCCCATCGAGTGAACATTTTTTTCTTAATCAATCGTAATAAGGAAGGGATAAATTGGATCAAAAATAAAGGTCTAGCGTAACGAGGATGATTCCAGAGAATTTTCAAAGCGTTTAAAACGGCTTTAGACAGTGCCGCACCGTAGAATGAATAAGGTTTGTCGTAAACTCTTTCTCCAGTCTTCAAATCGTCTTCTAAATCGATGATGTCGTCGCACAGTTTGCCCAGAGCGCCAATTTCTTTCATGTAGGATTCGAATTCTGGATCCCTTGTACCGAGGGTCATCATCAAGAGTTCTGCGGTGCAAGCCCCCTCTTCTAGAATCAAAGTGACTGAGTCGTGAACGTCTTTTTGCACTCGCAGAAGTTCTCCTTTTAAGAAAATAAGCTCAACACACCTTAAAAACTCCTGAGTCTTCCCAAGACTGTTGATCAACGTGGAGAGTTCATGAAGCGGCTCTATGAGTTCTGCCGGAATATTTGCTGTTGTTCCTTCAAAAAAGGTAGCTAGTTCTCTTCTCAAGGCTTTACGTTCTTCAGATGTTTGAAGGGCGTCGTGACACCGATCCACCGCTTCAATCGCTTTGAAGAAAAGTCGTATCCGTCGATCGGTTTCGTCCGTTCTTTCTTCTCCCAACAGGTTCAATAAGCCCAACAACTTTTCTCCGGCCTTGCCGTATTCAGCTCGTATCGGTGCATCCTTTGTTTCCACGCTAAGATTTTAAAATAGAGGTGTATTATTCACCTCTATTCATTTTTGACAAGGGGTCTATCCGATTACTCGTCTTTCTTTGCAGTCTTTTTAGAAGCTGGCTTCTTTGCAGGAGCCTTCTTTTCAGCTGTAGTTTCAGGAGCTTCCATCTTTTCTTCTTTTGCTGCAGAAGCTTTCTTTTCTACGGCAGAAATCTTCAATACCTTGATGGTGGTGAAAGCTTGGCGGTGACCCTGAGTGCGGTGGTAACGCTTCTTAGCCTTGAACTTGAAGACACGGATTTTCTCTCCGAGTCCTTGTTCCATGATTTGGCATTCCACGTGAGCTCCAGATACAAAAGGCATTCCAATCTTCACTTCACTGCCATCTTCTTCTGCCATGAGGAGCACGTCTTCAATCTTGAAGTTCTTTCCGGGTTCAAGATCCAATTTTTCAACATCAAGTTCATCTTTTTCACGAAGCTTGTATTGTTTTCCTCCAAAATAGACAACTGCGAACATAGATAGATTAGATAAGTGCTGGGCTACTTTAAGGAATAATCTTCGTATTGGCAAGGGTATTTTGCCTAAAGGAGTTGATCCAGCTTTTGACAGGCTTCTTCGATGGCGATTTTCAAGGCTTCTTCCTCTTCTTTTAAGAAGGGCGCCAGGACAAAGGCGTCCAGAGGGACTTGTTCGGGAGCGGTGGTGCCGCGGGATTCGATGCCCACTCGAAGTCGTGGGAAGTCGAGAGTGGCGAGGCACTGGATGAGGGATTTCATTCCATTGTGGGTGCCTGCCGAACCCTTTTCTCGATAACGGAGCGTGCCGAGGGGCAAATCCACGTCGTCGTAAACCACGATGAGGTCTTTGGCTTCGATTTTGTAAAACTGCAAGAGTTTCTGCACGGCTTCGCCCGAAAGATTCATGAAGGTTTGAGGCTTGAGCAGAATCACCTTTTTAAAACCTTGTCCTTTTTCGCTCACTAGACCCTTCCCTTTGAGTTCGAACTCAGGGAAGTCGTTGGCTTTTGCAAAAGAGTCCACGACACGGAAGCCGATGTTGTGTCGGGTGTTTTCGTATTTTGATCCTGGGTTGCCGAGGCCGCAGATGACTTTCATACCAAAGATGAAAAGGTTTAAAGTTCGTGGAACTCGTAGAAACGAGGTCCAATTTTGAGGAAGTCGCCGTTGGAGGCGCCTTTTCGGAGAAGAACCTTGTGGATGCCCATTTTTTTAAGCACATCCAACATGCGCATGATGGCGTCGGGGTACTCAGGGCTGGTCATGCGAGAGATTTGTTCCACACGTTGACCGGTGACTTTGAAGAGTTGTCTTTTGGGCAGCGTTTCGTTGTCGATGACTTGGCCGAGCACGAGTTCCTGAAAACTTGCAGCATCCACCTCGTACATTTCTTCCACATCAAAGCTGTTCTCATCCACAAACTGAGTGGGGGTGTACTCCATGAATTCTTCTTCCGATTTATTAATGTCCAACTCTTGATTCTTTTCACGATTCTTCGTGACTGTTTTTTCGAGTTCAAAAACCAATTTCTCCAACCCTTCTCCGCTGACTCCTGAGATTGGGCGGAATTTTGTCTTCAGTTTGGGGTAGGCTTTGAGGAATTCTTTTTGAAGTTCTGCCCGATCCGTTTCGGGGATGGAATCGATCTTATTCATCACCACGAGGAAGTCTTTTTTGACGAGTTCGGGATTGTGAGCCTTGAGTTCTTTTTGCAAAATTTCAAACTGCTGCACCAAGGTCAGGTTCTCATAACAGAAGGGATCGAGCACAAACACCAAGGTCGCGGTGCGGGAGATGTGTTTCAAAAAGGTGTCGCCCAGTCCCTTCCCTTCGGAAGCGCCTTCGATGATTCCCGGCATGTCGGCAATCACAAAGCTTTGGGTGTCGCTGCCTCCGAATTTGGAAAGATGCACCACTCCTAAGTTTGGAATAAGGGTCGTGAAAGGGTAAGCCGCCACTTTGGGCTTGGCCGAGGACACGTGAGAAATGAGGGTGGATTTTCCGGCCGAAGGAAACCCAACCAATCCCACGTCCGCCACGAGTCGAAGTTCGAGACGCACCGAATGGTATTCACCGATGTCTCCGAGTTCAGCGAACATGGGAGCCTGACGGGTGCTGGAACCGAAGTGACCGTTCCCGTAACCGCCACGGCCACCCGCACAAATTCGAAGCTTCATGCCGTTCTTTTTGAGGTCGGCGATCACTTCGTCTGTTTTGGAATCGTGCACGATGGTTCCGACGGGAACGTGCAGAATCAGATCTTCTCCGGCGTGACCGGCCATATCATTCTTAAAACCGTTTTCACCATTGGGAGCTTTGTAATGCTTCTTCCCCATGAAGTGTTGCAGCGTGTTGTAGTTTTCATCCGCTTCTAGGATGAGATTCCCTCCGTTTCCGCCGTCTCCTCCATCGGGTCCGCCCTCTGCCACGTATTTTTCACGATGAAAGAAGAGTGCACCGTTTCCGCCTTTTCCGCCTTCGAGCTCTAGGGATACCTCATCAAAAAACATAGAATTTCAGATTAGAATTTGAACTTTCCTCGCTTTAGCGGACGGCTTCGATGACTTTTTCAAAGACGGCATAAGGCCAAGCGCCCACCAACTTCTTTCCATTGATGAAGAAGGAAGGAGTGCCACTTATACCATAACTTTTACCCGCAACATAGTCGGCCTCCACTTCGGCTTTCATTTCTTCGGTGTCGAGACAGGTCTGAATGTCGGTGTTCAAGTTGTCCTTAGCGAGTGCAACAAGGATTTCTTTTGCATCGGATTTTCCGGACCAGTTCATTTGGTTTTCGAAGAGAAGATCGTGCATCGCAAAGTAGGCTGCATTCGTGTCTTCATCGGTGGTTTTCGCTCTCACACATTCGGCGGATTGAGCGGCAAGGCTGGCTTGAGGATGACTGGGCAATGGGAAATCACGGAATACGATGCGTACAATGCCTTTGTCCACGTAGTTCGAAAGAATGGAAGGCAAGGAGTTGGTGTAAAAGCTATCACAGTAAGGACATTGAAAGTCACTGAATTCCACAATGGTTACGGGAGCAGTGGCTTCACCGATCGAAGCGTCGTTGTCTTCGCTGACCGAAACGGTTTCGAGCTTGTCTGGGTCGACTTGATCGGTGGGATCTTGCTGAGTGTCGCCTGTATTTTGAGTGAGCGCTCCATTGCTGAGGAGCATCCCAAGGATGAGACCGACGGCTAAGAAACTGAGACCGACCCAAAGTGTTTGGGTGTTGTTGGACTTAGAGAACATAGTGGGTGGATAAGTGTGCCGGCAGCGTAACATATTGCTTCTTGTTTTGCACTAAAATTTAGTGTAATTTTTGCCGCGCAAGCGGACACGGAGTGTTTGCTAGGCGAAAAAATGCCGAAATGGCGGAACTGGCAGACGCGCGGGACTCAAAATCCCGTTCCCTTCATCGGGAGTGTGGGTTCGACCCCCACTTTCGGCACCAACCTTCAAACAAAGTCCTATGGCTTCTCTTGAAGAACTTCAATCCGAAATCGACGCACTCAAAGCTCGCAATAAAAAAGTGGAGGCGGATAAAGCGTGGGAAACGAGTTGGACTCGCAAGGGTTTGGTCTTGGTTTTGACCTATGGCGTGATGCTGCTGGTGTTTTGGACAACTGGGATTGGCAATCCTTTTGTGAATGCCATCGTGCCGAGCACGGGATTCTTTTTGTCCACGCTGAGTATTCCCGTGGTCAAGAAATGGTGGCTTAAGATCAATTAAAGCTCCTCCTCGACAATCTTCTTAATGAGTGCCCCGTCCGCCTTGCCTTTGAGTTTGCCCATGAGGGTTCCCATCAATTTGCCCACGCCGCTTTTGTCGGTGACGCCGAGGGCTGTTTTGGTGGCGCGAACTTCAGCACGGATGGCGTCTTCGGACATTTGTTCCGGCAAATAAACCATGAGTAGGGTGATTTCGGCTTCTTCTTTTTCGGCGAGTTCGGGGCGAGCTCCGTCACGGAATTGCTGAGCCGCGTCTTTGCGTTGTTTAACCAGTTTTTGGATAGTGTTTTGGATGAGTTCTTCGGTGATTTCGGTGCCGGAGCCATCCGTTTGGATCTTCATGATTTCGGCCTTGAGCATGCGGAGTACCGAAGTCTTGAGTTCTTCGCGAGCCAGCATGGCGGTTTTGAGTTCGTTTTGGAGTTGAGTGAGGTTCATGGAGTGTTTGGAATTAGAGTGAGTAGATCGGATAAAAATGTGAAGACGAAACCACGAGAAGCTTCGTTAGAATAATTAAGATTGTCGGAAACCAAGTCCAGATCTTGTGCTACTTCAACGTAGGGAGTGTACCAGGATTCTCCGGATTCTCTATCGTCTACTTCTACTCCGTTCACGTTGAGAATCATTTTGATGACTTCAACGGTGTTGGCGGCGTCGCCCGGTTTAAAGGAGCGGTCGGAATATCCATCCACCCAATTCTGTTCGTAGGCGTAGCAAACGTATTCCGCAAACCATTCCTCATTCACATCTTTAAAGCAACTTTCGGAAGAGGAAACGTAAGCGTCTAAACTTCGTACAAGCAGCGTCATCAGTTCCGCGCGGTTGATGGTGTCCATGACACGAATGGTGTCGTCTGAATAACCCGTGATGATGCCCAGTTCGTAGAGGTGCATCACTGACTCAAAGTAAGGGCTGTCTTCGTCTAAATCGGTGAAGGGGGAATCTTCAGAGGTCTCACTGGTATCGTTTTCGGTGGATTCGGATGAGTCCGAGGTGGAGTCTTCTGTGGCGGAAGAATCGTCTGTTTCCTCCTCTTCGTCGTCTGTAGAGTTGGATGCAGCAGTGGTTGATCCACCGCCCGAAGAACTTGCCACTCGGGAATTGGTCAAAGCCACTGAGAGATCGTCTGCGATGCTGGAGTCGTCTTCGTTATAAATGAGAACTTCATTCACGTCCTCGGTTCCTGCCGAAAGCGCAACGATGCCTGACAGACGAATGGCCCCCGTTCCTGCAGAAATTGTTCCATCCACCACACAACGTATGGTTTGACCTGAAGGTGAACATTCTGAAAAAGTGCCCACTCCACCAAATGTTTCCGATGAAAATGTTGCTCCAGACACATCGATAAAATCAGGAAAGGACATGATCTCAATTTCTACTCCTGTGTCCGAAGAAACCTCGACGGGTATGGTCAGAGTGACAGTGGTTGTTCCCGATGCTCCAACCACTGCATTGTCTCCTAAGGTGACGCTGGCATTGGCATCAGCCGCCACACCGTTTGTGGTGGGTACTGTTTCATCCAAGGCCATAAACCACGTTCCATTCTCGTATATGTCGAGTTCGTACGTATTACTCGAATCATCGGAGGTGACATAGATACCAGATAAAATAATCTCGCCCTCTCCTGCTGTGATTGCACCCGTAGGATCACATCTGACCTGAGGAGAGGTCAATGAAGCACATTCAAAATCCCCTGCTCCTGCAAAGGTTTTTGAAGAGTAAGCAACGGCACTGGTATCCATTTGGTCAGGAAACTCGATAAGGACATAATCGTAGACGTCCAAGTCTAGCGGAATTGTGAACTCAACCGTTGTGTCTCCAGCCGTTCCGACCGTTGCGTTGTCGCCCAAAGTGACGGTGGCATCGGCATCGGCGGGGTCTACGGGGATGGTCACTTGGTCAACAGGCCAAGTCCCTTCAATAGCCGTGAATGCATCGAAAACAATCGTAGCACTATCGTTGTCGTATTGAGGGACCAAATCTGTGATTTCTATTCGAATAGTGTCCCCCGTGTCGGCCGCCCAAGCGTCTTCGTCCCAGTAAACATTGAGAACGAATTCATCAATAAAATATTCTCCTCTGCTGCCTATACCCCCTTCATTGATGGGCGTTTCTCCGACTCCATTGTTGGTGGAGTCTTCATCAAACTCAACGGCAATGTCTAAATCGCTCCACCCATTGAGAGCCAATTCTTGCGACGTTAAAGTGATGTAGAAATAGTCGTCGTTGGCCCACGTCAGTTCGGTCGTGTCTATCGTGAACTCCAATTCCATATCATCAGGAGTCCCTACCACCATTGGTGAAGTGTAACCGGTCACACTCGCTGTCGTGACGGCAAGACTCAGTGGAACGGAGTAAAAGGGTGAAGTCAAAAACACCAGCGTGAAAAGGATTGCTAAACCTCTAGTGATATGTGGCGACATGAAGGGGTGGTTTACTTCTGTGTTCAGGTTATAGCACCATTCCTCTTAATTCAAGTTTAAGAGCAGCTCGCTTGAGATTTTGTTTGCCAAGCTCTTCCCCACCAAGGCTTCGAGTTCTTCAGGAGTGGCGAGTTTGATTTGCTCCACAGAGCCGAAGTGTTCGAGAAGTTTCATTTTGGCTACGTCGCCGAGGCCTTTGATGCTGTCGAGGGCGGAAGCGGTTAGGTATTGCTTTCGGGTGGAGCGTTGAAAGGTGATGGCGAAGCGATGGGCTTCGTTGCGAATGCGTTGCAAAAGGAGCGAGGCTTTGGAATCGTTAGGAATGAGTAAAGGAAAAGATTTTCCTGGCACAAACACTTCTTCTTCACGTTTGGCGAGTCCGATCATGGGAATGGTGGAACCGAGGGCTTCGCCGCTTTCCATGGCGTGACTGAGCTGACCCTTGCCTCCGTCGATCACAATGAGATTGGGTTTGGATTCGAAGGAGCTGTCGTGGTGCTTGGAAGGATCGTAGGCCAGCAGATGTTTTTTGAGCGCCATGTGAGCTTCGGTTTGGAGCTGCGTCACGAATTCTTCAGGGAGTTGCTTGACGGCTTCGAAACCAAAATCGTCGTAAAAGCTGAAGGTGCTGTCGTCGCAACTGAGATAAACACGTTTGGCTTTGCGTTTGTCGTAGGTCCAACGCATGAGCGCTTTGGCGATGCCTTGGTCGCGCTGAGTGGGTGAAACAAAGAGCGATTTCTGAAGCAGGGTTTTGTTGGCGCCTTCGGTGAGGCGGAGCAGTCCCACGACTTTTTTTTCTTTGAGGGCGACGGAGAATTCTTTCAGTTCTTCGCCAACTTCTTGCGGCTCTTTGCGCCATTCTCCGAGCAAGGTTTCAATTCCTTTTTTGTGCGATTTTGCCGCGTTTTTAAAAACGATGCCTTTGGGCGCTTTGGTGAGGTACAAGAGGCGGCGGTAGAGAATTTCTTTCATGGATTTGAAGTCGTCGATTTCGCCGTTGGCCAAAGTTTTGAGATGGAATTTTCGATAGTCGCTGGGTTTGGACTTTCCATTTTCAAAGACGACCATGCTGGCCACCGTGTCCGAACCACCGAGGTGAGAAATGTCGTAGCACTCCATGCGTTTGGGCTTTTTCGGAAGGTCGAGGTGCTTGGCGAGTTCTTCCAAGGCTTCTTCATCTTGTTCTTCAAAACCTTCCCAGCGCGCCTTGTGTTGTTTTTGGAAACTGCGCGCGTTCTTTTCGGCAAGTTCGAGGAGTTGATGCTTCTTTCCACGCTCGGGAACTTTCACGTAGACTCGGCGACCCGCTTGGTTCGTGAGCCACTCTTCCAGAAAATCTTCTTCTTCAAATTCGTGAGGAATGAGAATGGTTTGCGGGAAGTCCGTGGCTTTGCCGTAATATTGATACAAAAAACTTTCCATCACTTCCACGGCTTGTTCTTCTTCACCGGGTTCAAAACCAAAGGCGTCCGCGATGAAGTTTTCTTGGTTGATGAGCTTGCCTTCACGCAGCATGAAAAGGTTGAAGTAGGCTTTTCCGCCTTCCAAAACAAAGTCGAAGACGTCTGTGTTTTCTTGGTCCGGAGAGGTCACGACTTGCTTAGTCGGATTCATGAGATCTTGAAGTGCGACGAGTTTATCGCGGAGCAGAGCGGCCCGTTCGAATTGTTTTTGAGCGACGAGTTCGGCCATTTGAGTCTTGAGCTGCTTTTCGATTTCGCTGGATTTGCCTTCCAAAAAGTATCCGATTTTTTCGATGGATTTTTTATATTCTTCCGGACTGATTTTGCCGATGCAGGGCGCAGCACAGCGTTTGATGTGGTAGTCGAGACACGGATAGGCAATGGTTTTTTTCGTCACGGTGGTTTGGCCTGTTTTAGGATCGTTTTGCTCGGGATGCCACTCGAGTCCGAGATCGCAACTGCGGTACATGAAGAGCTTTTGGAGCAGCATCAAAGTTTTACGCACATTTCCGGTGGCGGTTTTTGGGCCGAAGTAACGCGCTCCGTCTTTGTCGACGCGACGCACCAAGAGAATGCGCGGAAAATCTTCTTTGGTGATTTTGATGTAGATAAAATTCTTGTCGTCCTTCATTAAGACGTTGTATTTGGGACGAAATTCTTTGATGAGATTCGTTTCGAGAAAAAGAGCTTCGAGGTCACTGCCCACTTCGATCCATTCTAGGTCTGCGATGGCTTCCACCAATTTTTGCGTGCGCATGGGGCGGTTTTGCTGTTTGCGGAAGTAGGATCGCACACGGCGATTCAGATTCTTGGCCTTCCCCACGT
>CALRCE010000002.1:37456-41059 GCA_943354505.1 Candidatus Peribacteria bacterium | reverse complement strand
TCATCCTTCATTTTATAGCCCCCCGGCGACTGCGGGAGCTTTTCGAGCAAGGATTCGACGTTCGATTTTGCCATGATCGTATGGTAGGATAAGACCCCGATAAAGGGAAGAAGAATGGAACTGCCTGAAAAAATGACCGTCAAACAAGCGATTCTTTCGACCCTCGCGTATTTTGACCTCTTTGAAGTGCCTCTCACTCGAGAAGAACTCAGTGAGTATTTGCTTTTTGAAAAAGCGGAGGAGCGAGCTTTGGATTTGTATCTTAAAGACAGTTCCGTGGTTCACAAACGCGAAGGGTTCTTGAGTTTTCGATGGAACCCTGAATTTTGGCAGGAGTGGGAAGAAAAACAAGCGCGCACCCGAAGTGCCTTTAAAAAAGTGGCGCGCTGGCGGTGGCTTTTGCAGCTTTGCCCTTTTGTGAAGCTCGTCGCTGTCTGCAACAGCAGCACGATTGGAGACACCCGAGAGAATAGCGACATCGATCTGTTTGTGGTGGCCAAACCGGGGCGACTCTTCACGGCGCGGCTGGGGTTGACTCTGCTGACTTCTATGTTTGGACTGCGACGGCACGGCTCTAAAGTCCGTGGACGATTTTGCCTGAGCTTTTACGTAACTGAAGAGGCCATGGATTTGTCCGCGATCGCCCTTCCTTCTTACGACATTTATCTGGCGTTTTGGGCTCACAGTTTAGAGCCAGTGGCTGGAGAGTACGCCACTTATGAAGCGTTTGTGGCGCACAATGAGCGTTGGCTTTCGAGCTACTTTCATCTAACACCCAAACGAAAACGTCACTTTAGGGCAAGACGAGGGTTCATTAAATTCATGCACGGATTCTTAGAGCTGATCCTCAACTTTGATGCCGTTGAGCGTTGGTGCCGCAGCAAACAGTGGAGCCGCGCCTTGGCTAAGTTCCAAACTTTGGAAGATAAAAGCGGCACGCTCATTTCAGATTCCATGCTCAAATTCCACGATCACGATGCTCGACTTGAAATTCGGGAGGAGTGGCGAAAAAAAGTGGAGAAGCTTGTCTAGAATTGCCCTACTATCGAATAAACCAAGGAGCTCACTCCTTCTACCTGAACGTTTTGATCTTGGAAGAGTTTGAACAAGGCTTCGACTTCGTCGGGATGTTCGGCGTAGTTTTTTTCGTGAAAAACGATGCCCAAGACTTCGCCTGATTGCCAGGCTGAAATTCCTTCCGCTACTTCGGCTAAGGTCGCAGAACTTTTATTGATGGCGTACTGACGGTTGGTCACGTACCACACTTCCTGACCGTTGTGAGTTTCTTGCACGGGTGTGCTCAAGAGCTCACTGGGTTCTAAGCCACCATCGGTACGAACAGAAACGTTCGTGGGCCAATCTGGATCGGTGTCTTCGGGGCCGGAGACACAGGCTGCAAAAATGTGCCCTGAGCTGGGCACTTGTTCCATCAAATCCATCATCTCTGCGATGGTGCCTAAGAAATTTTTGTCGGATTGAAATTCACTTTGATTGGTGTACCCATTCCAAGTGTCGCGGTGGGGACCATGACCGTGATAGGCCAGTTCGTGGCCCTCGGCCTCCCAACCTCGGACTTGAGTGAGACGAGTTTCATCCGCCAGAATGTAAATGGACCACTGCGGGTTCATGCTCAAAGTCAGATGCACTTCGTACTCGTCTGCAAGGGCGATGAGATCGATTAAATCGTTCCAATACTGTTCGGGATAATCGGCTGTGTTTGCGTTGGAGCCTGGCTCAAGATGAATGGACACGAAGGCCACAGGATTGGAGCCCACAGTGATTTCTCTTGGCAAAGCGGCTGAGATGTTCGTCTCGATCACGGTCTCCTCTTTTTCTGGGTTCACTGCCGTGTCGTTGCAATCTTCCGGGCAGAGCAACTCTGTTTCTCGTTCATCGCAGACTGAATTCCCGCACAAGGGCTTTTCATCTTTGTTGGAATTCCAAAACAGACCCGTTGCCGCGAGGGCAAGCAGTCCTAGGAAAAAGGCAGATAGAAGTATTTTTTTAAGCATAAAAAGCCTTAGAATTATTTCTGATTTATTGTTCCTCGTCCATAAAATCTTCGACGTCTTTTGCGTCTGTGTCCGTATCCTCTTCGTCGGAATCCAACTCCAGGTTTTCGCCTTCAAAATCGTCCGTCAGTACAATTTCTTCGGCTTCGTCTTTGCGATGTTTGGCTCCGCTGGATTCAGGTTTTCGGAAGATCAATTTCATTGCGGTTCCGACAAAACCGAAGTTTTCACGCAATCCGTTCTCAAGGTAACGCCCATAAGAAAAGTGCATGACTTCGGGCCAGTTGCACAGAAAGACAAAGGTTGGAGGCTCGGTCGCCACCTGTTCAACCCCTAAAACGGTGAAGCGGTGTTTGCCACGCGCCATATTGGGTGGATGTTTGTCCAAGGCCAGTTGCAACCAGACTTTGAGGTCTTTTTTAGGAATTTCTTTGCGGCGTTCTTCGGAGATCTCCGCACTGAGTTCGAGCACTTGAAAAATGTTCCGACGTTCCAAGGCAGAAGCGAAGACCACGGGAGCCCAGGGCAAGTAAGACATCTTTGTTTTGAGGCGATGCACGTACATGTGTTCAGCCTGGTCGCGTTTTTTAGGATCCACCAAGTCCATTTTGTTCACCACGAGCAGCAATCCTTTCTTTTGTTCGAGGATGTATTGGCTCACGTGGCAATCTTGATTGGTGATGCCTTCGTCGAAGCTGAGCATGAGCACACAGACATCGGCTTCATCCACGGATTGCATCGTGCGCAGGATGCTGTATTTTTCAATGCCGGGCTCTACTTTTCCACGTCGACGAATTCCAGCGGTGTCCACGAGTGTGAATTTAGAATCTTTGTATTCGAAATCGATTTCTGTGGCATCGCGGGTGGTTCCAGGAATCTCAGAAACGACCACCATTTTTTTGCCAAACAGTCCGTTCACCATGGTGGATTTGCCCACATTTGGGCGGCCTAGAAAGGCGATGCGGATACGATCCTCTCGAGGTTTTTCGTATACGGTGTTTTTTTCAAAACCCATTTCTTTAAGTTCGTCCCCCACTCGGCTTTCGAGTTCTTCCATTCCAAAAGAATGCAAGGCGGTGACGGGACTAGGTTCCCCAAAACCCAGTTCATACAGATTGTAGCGTTGTTCTTCAAAACGAGGGTTGTCGCATTTGTTGGCGACCAGGAGCACGGGTTTTTTCGACTTTCTGAGGAGTGTGGCGGCGTGAAAGTCTTCGGCGGTGGGATCTTCGCGTACATCCACCACAAAAAGAATCACATCGGCTCCATCGATGGCGATTTGGGATTGTTCTTGAACGCTGGCTTCGATGGTGTCTCCTTCCTTACCCAGTTCCAATCCTCCGGTGTCCACTAAGAGCACTTCGTAGTCGTCGAGCAAGGTTTTGTCGTACAAACGATCGCGAGTGGTTCCGGGAACACTCGATTCAATCGCACGGCGTTTGCCCACTAAACGATTGAAGAGGGTTGACTTGCCTACGTTGGGACGGCCTACAATAGCGACGACAGCTGACATATACCGCGGATGATAACAGGTTCTCTCCCCAGGCTCAAGCTACTCGCCGTCACAAAAGGCTGAAGTGCGCAGCAAGTT
>CALRCE010000002.1:2584-37446 GCA_943354505.1 Candidatus Peribacteria bacterium | reverse complement strand
AAGTTGAAAAATTGCTTCAACTTTACCCTGCTGTTTGTCGAATCGGAGAAAATCGAATTGAGGAGGCAAAGGTGAAATTCGAGCAACTTCAGGAGCTTTTGGGGGCGAATTTCGAACGCGTGGAGAAGCACTTCATCGGTAAACTCCAGTCGCGAAAAATCCGTGAAGTGGCTGAGCTTTTTGACGTGGTGCAAAGTGTGGAGAATTTTTCGCAGGCCCAAAAATTATCTGAAGCCGCCATGGCTCTTGGCAAAACGCTGGGCGTTTTTATTGAAGTCAACCTTTCTGGACTTGCCCAGCGGAGTGGATCAACTCCTGCTGAAGTGGCTCAGCTTATTAAGCATATTCAAGTTCTTCCCAATCTTGAACTTCTGGGAGTGATGGGCATGGCGAGCGTGAATCCCGAACTGGCGCGTAGAGAGTTTAAGCTGCTCAAATCTCTACAAGGCGCTTTGCCCGAGTGCTCAATGGGGATGTCTCAAGATTACCCCTCTGCCATTGAGGAAGGCTCCACAATGCTGCGCTTGGGAAGTGTTCTTTTCCAAGAAGGGTTGCCGAAAAGTGTGATTTTTGAGTAGAGTGGAAACACACGCACATCCATGAGTCTCAAAAAACAATTCCTCAACAAGATCCTCACTCTATTTTTGGTGGGTGGTTTAGTCTTTGCCTCTTTTTTAACCCCCACCGCGAATGCCGTGGGGGTTTTGCCAAGTGGAACTGGAAGTTATAGTGCCGATGAGTGTTTTACAATTGTGGATGCATGGACCGAAAAGTATTCAGAATCGGGTTATGCGGGCATGCCTACAACTCTAAATTCCGTCACTTCCACTCAAATGCTCGCCTGTGCTCTAAAGTCCGGCAATATGAGTTTCTGGATGGTGCCCTATTTTGTGAATTATGCTTTGGAATTTGTGATCAATGTGGCGGGAATTCTGGTGGTGCTCATGATTGTGATCGGAGGTTACTACTACATTTATGGAGCTGTGACGGAGGATAAAGATAAAGGTAAGACCATCATCACTTATGCGATTGGAGGTTATGCTTTGGTCTTGATTTCTTGGTTCATCGTCAACGCCCTCCTACTCGCTGTCACCCAATAGTTATGGAAAAAAACCTTTCCCACTTTATTCGCTTCACTTCGGATAATTTTAAGAATTTACGTAAAACACTGAAGGAGCTTAAGAAAGAACGTGAGGCGCAATTGCACCCTGTTCGAGCTCTGGTTCACGAAGAGAGTAAAAGCGGTGCACCTGAAGAATTCGTCATTTATTTTTCCATGGTCAATGTGGCGAAGGCCACGATCACGGTTCTTGTTTTGATGGCTCTCAGTCGATTTTTATCAGAGATCAGTTCTGTGCTCATCGTATTTTTTATTGCTGTTTTATTTTCTTCCGCGCTCAATCCGGCCGTCAACTTCATGGAAAAGAAAGGTCTGCCTAGAGCCGTGAGCGTGCTGCTCATGTATCTTGGACTTTTGTTCTTGTTTGGATTCTTCATCTCTCAACTCATTCCTTTGGTGGCGACTCAGCTCATGGAATTGGCCCACAGCCTCAATGGCATGTTGGACAAACTTGCGAGTGAAGAACTACAACTGCCTTTTGGGAAGAGTTTGCAGCCTATGCTCCAAGACTTCCTTCAACAAATCGATAGAGAAACCTTGGTGGCGCAGCTCAAATCGGGTTTGGAGAATCTTTCCACACAACTTGAAGGAATCGCCGGAAATACCGTGGGTGCCATCAAAGGCATTTTCAATGGAGTGGTGCATTTTGTGGTGGTCCTGGTGCTCACCTTCTTCTTGGTCGTCAACGAACGATCGGTGAGTGAATTCTTCATTTCACTCTTCCCTTCCAGGCACAATTCTTACATCGCCAATAAGATCAAAACGATTCAAAATAAAGTCGGTTATTGGCTGCAAGGCCAACTGACTTTGATGCTGATCATGTTCACTCTCAGCCTCACCGGTTTGCTCATTTTAGGCATCGACAACGCTCTCACCTTGGCCATGATGACTGGAATCGCGGAGTTGCTCCCTGTCGTCGGCCCCATTGCTGCTGGAATTCCTGCCGTGTTGGTGGCCTTCAATGAATCGCCTTGGCTCGCCGTGTGGATGATTGGACTCATTGTTTTGCTTCAACAAATTGAAGGTCACATTTTGGTGCCCTTGGTCATGCGAAAAGCCGTGGGACTCAATCCCATCATCATTATTTTGGCGATGCTCGTTGGATTGGAAACTTTGGGCGTGGTCGGAATGATCATGGCCGTTCCTGTGGCCACCACGCTATCGATCTTTGTTAAGGAGTACGCGCAAAAAGAAAAGTAGACTGCGCTCTGCCGCTTTGTCCCAGGTGTAAGTTCCTCGAGGGCTTGGGACTTTTAAGTTCGTGGTTTTTGCTAAGTACAGACTTTTCCATAAATCTTCTTCCGTGCGGATCCATTCCGCCTCTTTATAAAGTTCGTGGTGAACAGGAATGTCAGAAAGCAAGACTGGGCACTTGGCGTGCACAGCCTCTAAAACCGGTAAGTCGAAGCCTTCGGAGCGACTGAGAGCTAAGAGCGCACGTGCGTTGCGGTAGAGCCATGCTTTTTCTTCTTCGGTGACGGAGGCCAGCAAGAAAAGATTTTCTTTCTTTGAAATTTTAAGTTTCCTAAAGCGACGGTCCTTGAGTTTCACTCCCGCAATCACAAAGTTCAATTTTGGAAAGCGCTGTGCGGCTCTCACAATCCACTCCAGCCGTTTACGAGGGTCCGCAGGGCTGAGTGAAAAAAAGAAATCTTTCGCTTTGATTTTTTTTGATAAAGCCAAGGGTCTTACTGGTTTCTGGAAATCTTCCACTCCTTCGTAGGTCACTTCTTTTGGATTTCGGGAGCGAACATTTTGCGCAACAGTCAGACTTGGTAATAGAAGACCATTGGTCAACTTGAGCAAGCGGTCGAGGCTGAAAACAAGGTGCCACAGGCGGCTTTTGAGTGACAATGTACTTTTTTCAGATTCTGGGATGCGATCGTGAACGGTCATCACGACTGGAAAAGCACAACGGTAGAAAGGACGACGATCCGGCATCCACAGTAGATCGGGCTGCTCCTCAAAGTAATTTGAGGGTAGTTTAAGAAATCTAAAAAGACTTCTGAGATGAAAAACGGTGTTGGACCTTTGGACGTGCTGTACCTGAGGGAACAGCTCATGGATGCGGTCACAGCGTTTTCGAGCTTGGTAAAACAATGTCCAGTTTGCTTCGTGGGACTTTATGAGCCTTTTTACCAGGTTTTTCGTGTACATGGTCACTCCGCTTTCGTGCGGATCCAAGAGAGGGCGCAAGTCGATGGCGATTCTTGGCTTCATGCCGGTTGGGAGTGAGACTGTGTGTGCTGCTTCCAAGCTTTCTCAATATGATGAAGGAGCTCGGATTTGAAACGTGCTGAAGAAAATTGCTCGATGCTTTTCGAAACTTCCGTGGGATCCCAGCTGTGTTTTTCAAAACGATGAAGCGCCTTCACCAAACTTTCCACCGTTTGTTCTTCGAAGAAGAGCCCAGAAACTCCTTCTGTGACCGTTTCTAAAGCGCCTCCTTTTTTATAAGCAATGACCGGCGTGCCACAAGCCATGGCTTCCAAGGGCACGATCCCGAAATCTTCAAGTTGCGGAAAAATGAGCGCCTTGGCTTTCTGGTACACCGCTTTCAATTCTTCGTCTGAAATTTTTCCTAAAAATTCAATGTTCTCGTTTCCTCTTTTCTTCAACTCTTTTAAAGAGGGGCCCACTCCGACCACTTTCAATTTTTTCCCTGCCGCTTTGCAGGCGTCCACGATGAGGTCGAAACGTTTATAAGGAATTAAACGCCCCACCGCTAGGTAGTAGTCGTCTCGTTCGCCCGAAGTACTGGTGAACTTAAACAAATCCACGGGAGGAGGAATCACCGTGCTTTTTCTGCCGTAGTATTTTTGGATGCGTTCTCCCACGTAGCTGGAGTTGGCGATGTAGTCGTCCACCCGCTCTGCCGCCAAGCGATCCCACAGGCGAAGTTTGTTGAGTAAGGGTGTGAAAAGAAATCGGAAGGGAGAGAAGGATTTGAACTGAGCTTGATACGCGTGAGACTGATCCCAGACATAACGAATGGGTGAATGGCAGTAACAAATGTGCAGGGTGTTGGGTGAAGTCAGTATTCCTTTTGAAGTGGAATGACAGGAAGAGATCACCAAATCGTACTCATCCAAATCCATGCTTTCAAAAGCCTTGGGCATCCAGGGCAAGAGGAGCCGATGAAAATGCCTGGCTCCAGGAATGAATCTCAATTTGGATTCGCGCACATCCGCGTTTTTGAACTGGGGGCAGTTTTCTGCGTTGTAGAGCGTGGTGTAGATGGGCGCGTTTGGAAAAAGCTCATGCAATTCTAGGACCACTCGCTCTGCTCCCGCAAAGACCGTGAGCCAATCACACACCAAAGCGACTTTTAAGGATTCAAGCATCAATAAAGTCTGGAAGTATTTACTGGAGAACGGCCATCTTCGCCTCTTCTAAAGTTGCGTAAGCGGGGATCAGTTGTGTGAGTCCTACGACCTGTAGAATATCAAGAATGTTTTCACGTGCTGCAGCGATGACCACTTTTCCTCCGGTGGTGGAGACCTTGCTGTACCAATCGGTCAAATAACCAATGGATTTGCTGTTCATGTATTCGAGCCCCGTGAAATCAAAAATCAAGCTGAGACCTTGGATGCCGCTTTCGATCAAGGTGTAGATGGTCTTGGCTTGTTCATCCACATTGCTTTCGTCCAACTGTCCGACAATGCGAATCAATTTGAGTACTTTACCTTGAGGTGCACCCGAAAGGTCTTCGATGGTGATTTGTACGGAGGTCATACGTAGAGATGGCTAGTAGAATTTTTCTGGGTAGAGACTACCTTGTCCTCTTCCTTTCGTAAATATTTTTTTACTTTTACCCGTATTCCTCCTTCTGGAAGGTCTTCAAAAACAAGTTCGTCCGTCCATTCGCCTACAATTTTAGGCAATCCACGGCCACGGAAACCCAAATACTGCGAAGTCATCATTTGTTTGCGTTCTTGCAAGAGAGCCGTGAGTTGTTGCGCGTTCATTTTTTCTTTTCCTGTACCAGTGTCTTCTACAATCACTTCAAGCGATTTATTTTTAGTACTAATGAGAGACACTTTGATGAATTCTCCGGGTTTACTGCCGTGTTCAATGGCGTTGTTGCAGAGTTCGTCCACGACGGCCTGAAAACGAAAGGCCCATTGAGAAGAAAATCCGGTGAGATTTTTGGTCAAATTCACCACGAAGTCTCGGATTCCTGAAAGAAAGTAAGCTTGAGTGGGGATCGCAATTCGAATTTCGGTGGGGCGCTCATCCAAAGGCAGGTCTTTCACCTCAGCAGGAGAAATTTCTGTTTGAGCCTGAACGACGGTCTGTTCGAGTTGAGTGGGAAGAGGTGTGGAGTCCATAGAAAATTCAAGGTTCCTAGTATTGTATCATATTGCTCCAGGTTTGTAAATCTCTTGCCAAACACATTCTGACAGGTATAATCGCCCCGTATTTATCTTTAGTTTTGCTCCCGATTCGGCCTTCCTGTCCTACTCTATGAGAGGATCCTGGGCGGAAAACGACGGAGTGAAGCATTAACCCCAAGGAACCATGTCCGATCAGAAAAATGTTATGCAAGACATGCTTGCAAACGCCGTCCACTTCGGTCACAAGACTGCCAAGTGGAATCCTAAAGTAGCCCCTTACCTTTTCGGCAAAAGGAACGGAGTGCACATCTTTGACCTCAACCAAACCTACCAAGGTCTGATGGCGGCCAAAGAATTCCTCACCGCTGCGGCGATGAACGGGAAGACCATCCTTTTTGTCAGCACCAAGCCTCAGGCTACGGCGCTGGTTCAAGAAGCGGCAGAAAAGTGCGGAATGCCTTTCGTGACTTCCAAGTGGATTCCAGGACTCTTGACCAACTTCAAGACCATCCGTTCTCGTGTGAAGTACATGCTCGACCTCAAAGACCAACGTGAAAACGGAGGCTTTGATAAGTACACCAAAAAAGAAGTGGTGAACTTCAACAAACAGATTGAAAAACTCGAAAATGCACTCGGAGGAGTCGCGACTTTGGATCGCATGCCCGACGTGGTTTTCATCATGGACTGCCACCGCGATAAAATCGCTGTGCAAGAAGCCATTAAAATGCGGGTGACCGTGGTTGGAGTCGTGGACAGCAATGCAGATCCAGATGGAATTCAATACGTGATCCCCGGAAACGACGATGCGATCAAATCCATTGAATACTTTGTGGGTGAACTCAGTGGTTCCATCCAAGAAGGTCAGAAAAAAAATCGTAAATAATTTTTAACCTCCACGCTTTATGACCGATACTCCATTACAAATGCCCGCTCCCACTCCTGCAAAGGATACCGATGCTCTCTTTGCATACCTTGGTCCTATCTTCATTTGGACCATGATGAAACATGGCGACAACCCTAGCTACGTGTGGCACGCTAAAAATGCCGCTGGAATTTTCGCTGTTGATGTGGCTTTGTATATATTCATGTATGTTTTAGCGATCCTAATGCCTGTCAGTATCCTTTCCGTTTTCAATCTCATCAATTTATTGGCTCGAGTGGCTATGGGACTCATGTCCGTTTACGCACTTTGGCAAACTTGGAGCGGAAAACAAGCTGTGATCCCTTTTGTGACCAACTTTGGTCAAAAGATTCCTTTGGAAAAATGGTTCCATCCCAAAGATGCGAGCGCAGTCAGTCCTGCACCTGCAGCAGCTCCCGCTCCTGTAACTCCAGCGGCACAGGCTGCTCCAGTTGAGGCAAGCCCAGCACCTACCCCAACTCCTGTTGTTGAAACTCCGGCACCCGCTTCAGCTCCGATGCCTGAACCCACTCCTGCTCCTGTTGCGGAAGCCCCTGCTGCTCCAGCACCAGTTGTCGAAGCTCCAGCAGCCCCTGCCGAACCTGCTGCACCCGTGGCCCCTACTGAACCCACTCCTCCAGCGCCCACTGTTTAATTCCTGAATTTTTTAAAAAACTATGTCAGTCACTATCGATCAAATTAAAAGTCTCCGTGAACGCACGGGTGTGTCTATGTCCTCTTGTAAGTCCGCTCTCGAAGAAGCGAATGGAGATGAGAACCTCGCTGTCGATATCCTCCGAAAAAAGGGTGAATCCAAGGCTGCTGAACGCAGCGACCGCAACACCGCCAATGGAGTGGTTGCTATCGTCGAAAAAGATGGAAAAGCCGGCATGATTGCGCTGGCTTGCGAAACCGACTTTGTGGCCAAGAATGCGGATTTCATCAAAAAAGCTGAAGCTCTTGCAGAACGCCTTTTGAAGGAAGGCGAAGACACCGACCTTTCTGCAGAAATTGCAGACCTCAACATCACCATGGGTGAAAAAGTTGAGATCAAAAACCGCAAGGTGGTTTCTGGTGTGAAATTGGGATCCTACAAACATTCCAACAACCGTATCGGGGTGCTCGTCTCTGTGAGCGGAGGCAGCGACGAACTTGGAAAGGACCTCGCGATGCACATTGCCGCGATGTCTCCCAAGACGCTTTCCCCTGAGGATATTGGTGCGGATCTCGTTGCCAAGGAACGTGAAATTTGGACCGAACAACTCAAACAAGAAGGAAAACCTGAACAAATCATTGCAAAGATCATGGACGGCAAGGAAAAGAAGTTCCGCGAGGAATTCGCCTTGCTCACTCAAGCCTTTGTTAAGAATCCTGATCAACTCATCAAAGATTTGATCGGCAGCGAAAAGATTGAAGGATTCTGGAGGTTTGAGGTATAGTGTCCTCCTATGTGGACACCCATTGAAGACGCACTCGATCAGCTGAGACAGGGCAAAATGCTCATTGTTTTGGATGATGAAGACCGTGAAAACGAGGGAGACCTCGTGATGCCTGCACAACTTTGCACTCCAGCCCATGTCAACTTCATGATGAAGCACGGACGCGGGCTGATTTGCGTGCCGATGAATTCGGGGCAAGCGGATCGTTTGGACTTGCCTCCCATGCTAGGAGAGGATGTGGATGCCAAACGTTGCAACTTCACGGTTTCGGTGGATGTGATTGATGGCACTAGCACCGGGATTTCGGCCAGTGATAGAGCGAAAACCATTCAAGCCCTGGCCTCTGAAGAAAGTCAGGCGAAGGATTTTATGAAGCCCGGTCACCTCTTCCCTCTTCGAGCAAAAAAAGGCGGTGTTTTAGTGCGTGCCGGTCACACGGAAGCGGCTGTGGATTTGGCGCGACTCGCTGGGTTTGGTGAAACAGGACTCATCTGTGAAATCATTAAAGACGACGGCGAAATGGCACGACGCGACGATTTGATGGAATTTGCAAAAGTGCACGATCTCAAAATGATCACCATTCAGGATTTGATTGCCTATCGACGACTCAAAGAACGCCTCATCACTCGTGAGGTGGAAACGGTGCTGCAGACCGAGCATGGAGAATTTAAGATTCTTGTGTACAGCAATCAAATCGATGCCAGTGAACATGTCTTGCTCGTGAAGGGAGAAGTGGCTGGAAAAGAGAATGTTCTTGTTCGGGCTCATTCCGAATGCATGACGGGAGACGTGTTTCATTCGGAATATTGCGATTGTGGGCCCCAACTGGATGCGGCGCTCAAACAAATCGCGGCAAAAGGGGAAGGTGTTTTTCTTTACTTACGCCAAGAAGGGCGTGGGATTGGACTCATCAATAAACTCAAGGCCTATCAACTTCAGCGAGAAGGAATGGACACGGTGGAAGCCAACCAAAAGCTCGGCTTCAAAGCGGATTTGCGAGAATACGGAATTGGAGCTCAAATGCTCAAAGACATCGGGCTCAACACCATTCAATTGCTGACCAACAATCCTCAAAAAATTGTGGGCTTGGAAGGGCACGGTCTCCAAGTGACGGCTAGGATCCCTATCGAAATGGAACCTGGGAAAAGCAGCCGAGCTTATCTGAAAACCAAAAAGGATAAGCTGGGTCATTTACTGGATCAGGTATGATCAAAATCCCTCCCGATGCGTGGACGATGAATCGGGCCTTGCGCTTGGCTGAGAAAGGCCGCGGTTGGACCGAGCCCAATCCTATGGTGGGTGCGGTTTTGATGAAGGATGGAGAACGCATTGGTGAAGGCTACCACAGTCGTTATGGAGCCGCTCATGCCGAAGTGGAGGCTTTGAAGGCTTGTGAAGCGGCCGGATTGGATGCACGAGGTGCGACGCTGTTCGTGACCTTGGAACCGTGCTGCCACGAGGGAAAAACACCCCCTTGTGTCGAGGCGGTGATTGCGAGTGGCGTGAGCCGTGTGGTGATTGCGGCGGAAGACCCGAACCCTAAAGTTGCCGGGAAAGGCATCGCGGCGTTGAGAGCGGCGGGCATTGAAGTGTCCGTGGGTTTGCTTGCCGAGGCGGCAAAAGAGCTCAATCGATTTTTTTATCACTTTTTTGAGACGGGACGCCCTTGGGTGACCTTGAAAGCGGCGTTGAGTTTGGATGGAAAAATTGCAGAAGCACCGGGAAAAGAGACTGCTCTGACGGGGAAAGTGGCGCAGCGTTATGTGCATGGCCTGCGTCACGAGCATCAAGCTATTTTGGTGGGTGCTGGAACCGTGCTTGCGGACGACCCTCATTTGGGTGTTCGAGAAGTGGAAGGACGAGACCCTTTGCGCGTGATTTTAAAAGGCAAGAAAGCTCTGCCCAAAAAACTTCAGATTTTTAGAGATAAAAATGTCCTCATTTTGGAAGAAATGAAGGTTGAAGAGGTTTTAGCAAAACTGGCTGAACTCGATGTGCATTCTGTTTTGGTGGAAGGAGGCCAAGCCGTGTTCACCGCTTTTTTAAAAGCAGGACTTGTGGATGAAATGCAGCTTTTGCTGGCTCCACGGTTTTTGGGTCCAAAGGCTTTGGATTTTGTCGAACTGGACTCTGGATTTTCTTTGGAAGGCATGCATACTAAAGTGCTGGGTAAAGATTTATTGTTGACGGGCCGGCCTCACTTTGAAAAGCGAGAGTGTGCTTAAGTAAATCCCTCCCGCGAGTGCCATTTGGATGAGCACCGATTGTTCTTTTGTGGCGAAAATCATCAAAGTCATGAGCGCGAGCGCGATCAATTGCATTGTCAGTTTTTTAAAGTTCAAAAAGACAAAGGGGGAAACTTTGAGTTCGCGGGCCAAGCCTAAATACAGCAGGCTGGCGTTGAGGGTGGAACCGAGCAGATTTCCTAAGGCCAGCGTGGTCACATCCCCTTTGTAGACCCAAATACCGATGGCGTTGAACCCAATGGTGAGCACAATGGAGACGCAGGCACACAGCACTGGGAAAGCGGTCTTTTTCAAAGCATAAAAGGCTCGCGTGAAGAGCGGGATGAAACTTTGAGGCAAGGCGGCCCAGACAAAGAAGCCCAGCATGGCGGCGGTGCGCTGCGTCGCTTCGGCATCGAAAGCTCCTCGTTCCAAAAGCAAACGGATCAAAGGCTCGCGTATTAAGAATAAACCTAAGATGGCGGGCAGCACCCAAAAGAGAATTTGAGAAAGGCTTTGTTGGATCGATTTTAGGAATTCCTTTTTTTCGTCCGCTTGCTCCGACAAGCGAGCAAAAATGGCTGTGGAGACGGCCACCGCCACCACCCCGTAAGGCAAACTTTGCAGGTTGAACGCATAGGTGTAGACCGAAAGACTTCCTAAGGCTAGGAAACTGGCCATGTAAACGTCTGCGAAGGAAGCGAATTGAAGCGCAGAAGCTCCAAAGAGTCGCGGGAGACTCAGGCGGATGAATTCACGCCATTTGGGATCTTTTTTCTGAAAGTGAAATCGATATGTGAAACCACTGCGGAGCGTTCCAGGAATTTGTACGAGGAAGTGCAGAAAGGCTCCGAAGGCGACTCCGTAGGCCAGAGCGTAGACGCCCCATTCCCTTCCAAAAAAGGCTGCGGCTGCAATGATGCTGCCGTTGTACAGCAAGGGGGCCAGGGCTGTTCCATAAAAGGATTGATGTGCGTTTTCGATGCCTTGCAAAATGCTGCTGAGTCCCATGAAAATCGGTGACAGGAGCATGATGCGAGTCAGCGTCACTGCTAAGGCTTGAAGCTCAGGGTCAAAGCCCGAAGCCAAGTGTGGAATGATCCACGGCGCCAAGATCCAAGCCAGAGCCGAGCAGCCCACTAAAAAGCCCATCAAACCGGTGAGCACTTGGCTGGCAAACTGTGAAGCGGGCTCGTTTCCTTCTTTCTTTTTAAGTTCTGCGTAGAGCGGGATGAAGGCCGCCGACATGGCTCCAAAAATGAGCAGCGTGTAGAGAAAGTCTGGAATTTTGAAGGCCACAAAGTAGGCGTCTAGGGCGAAATCCCCTCCCTGAGTTCCCACTCCAAAGATGGCCGAAAAAACAAGATCTCTGAGCACGCCTAGGACGCGGCTCAGCAAAGAAGAGACCGCTAAAAGAATGGCTCCAAAGTGTACGGCGTCTTTTTTTAGGAATTTCCACATCGGTGGCATTTTATCAAACTCTTTTCCTTTGCGGCCCACATACCCTTTTCAAATTAGCAAAATTATGTCATAATAACATGATCTCATCCAATCATGCTCCAAACCTTAAATCGCGTCCTCAATCTTCAACAACATGAATGGCCTCGAGTCTTTGTGGGCTGGCTCATGACTTTTTTGACTCGCATCGGGTTCATCATTGGCTCCACCATCCTCTTGGCTACCTTTTTAACCAAGAGCGGAGCGCATTTGCTCCCTGTGTTTTTCTTGGTCAATGCGGCCTTGGTGATGCTCGGGACTTTTCTCTATCGGCCTCTTTTACATCGAGTTCGCCGTGAACTGCTCATCACCTACACCGTGCTCTATTCCGCGGCTTTTTTGATCGCTTCCGTCGCCTTTTTGCCACAAGGAAACTCCGCATTCTTTGTGTTTTATATGATTGGGCAAGGCATTTTTGTGACGCAACTGAGCATTTTGATCTCTTTGTTCAACGAAGAACTCTTCTCCCCTCTTGAAAGTCAGCGCGTCTTCCCTGTGATTGAATCGGCAGAGACTTTGGGGGGAATCTTGGCCGGGTTTCTGCTCAGCCAATTTTCTCACAGTGTTCCGGCTTATAAATTCATGGTGTTTTGGGTGATCTTGCTCCTGATGATCATTCCGATTGTTTTGCTTTTCAACTCTCGTACCTTAGAGGTGCCGAAGTTGGAGAGTAAACATAAACATGGGCCCAAGAAACTGATGGAAAGCTTCAATGCCATTAAGAAAGTTCCTTTTCTAAAGGCTTTGATCTTGGTTGTTTTGATGCATTGGGCGGTGATGAACATCATCGAGTTCCAGTACACCAATGCCTTGCAGGAAGCCGTTGCTCACTCCGCGCATTACGAGGAAGACCTGACCAGTCGACTGGGAACCTTGCACATGGTCTTCTTCTCGGTCGCGCTCTTCATCCAACTCATTGCCGCGAGTCGCGTTTTGACCACGCTTGGCGTGGTGTGGAGCATGGTGCTGCACCCCATTGGAGTGATTTTGAATGTGCTGGCCATGACTTATCACTACAGTTTTGCGAGTGCCGCTTTGGTGAAAGGAGGATTTGAATTCACCAATATTTTCTTTAAAAATGGCTACGACTCCTCGTTTTATGCGATTCCTCACGAACTGCGTGACGATGCCAAAGAAGTGCTGCAAGGAATGGTGAAACCTTTGGGTGCTATTTTGGGGACGGGCAGCATGATCCTGGTTTCTTTATTTTTAAGTTCTGCTCGACTGGGCTTGGCTCTCAATTTTCTCATTCTTGGCTTATCGCTTGTGATGTTCCTTTTACTCCAAAAGATGTCGGGACTGTACACAGAAATGTGCGAACACAACCTCAGTCACAAGCTGGATCTTTCTACTCGACTCAATGCAGTGGAGATTTTGGGGCAAAAAGGACACGCGCACCTCACCAGTTCTTTGCAGAAGATTTTAAAACGCCCTCAAGAACCCCTTATTTTGAGAGAAAAAATCGTGAGCACTCTAGGACTCCGTGAAGACGTCACCGCCATTGAAAGCCTCTTGACCCTTTTGGATGATCCTTCCGATCGTTTGCGTTTTGAAGTGTTGCACTCACTCAAAAATTTCACCCTTTTAAAGAAGAGTTCTTTGTCTCATTCTTTCACTCGAACTCGTGTCCTGCACACCTTAGAAAAACACCTCTTGCCCGAGAAAGACGAATGGGTGCGAGAAGCCATTGTGTCGCGCTTGTTTGAAATCGATCCTCAACGCTTCACGGAATTTGTTTTGCGTGAACTTCAAGACGATTCTGCGCACAAAGCCAAACTCATTCGCATGCTCAAGTTGTTCACTGATCCTAATTTGAAACACTACCTTGCTCCTGCCTTAGAAGACAAAGACCCTGAAGTCAGAGCCGCCGCCATCGTGGCTCTTTGGAAGGACGTGAGTATGCAGAGCACTTTGGTTCACCACTTGGAACAACTGCTCAGCAGTCCAAAGGAATCCTTTGTTCACGCAGGGGTGCTTGCAGCGGGTGAAACTCACTACAAGCCTGCACAAGCCTTTTTACGCCAAGTCGCCGACGATCCTTCGCACCCTGAGTTGCAAAAGGCGGCCTTGCTTTCATTGGCTCAACTGGAAGATTCTGAAGTGATTTCGAAGCTCATTCATCGATTCTTAGACCCCAACCATGAATGGTTTGAAGAAATGAACTCGGTGCTCAGTTCCCTTCCCACTCGTTTTGCTGCGGAAGTGAAAGTCGCTTTTGAAAAATATGTTTCAGAAACTATTCGCCACCTGCTTGCGCCTCATCAAGGCAAGACTTTGGAGGACTTGGGTCGTGAGAGTTTGGAGGTTTTGGCCCTGCTCTATTCCAAGATTTCTGCTCATCATGAGGCTCATCAGGTTCAAAAGGTGCTTGATTCAACGGATTAGAACTCCTTATAATGGGGGTGATGCTCTTCCGCCGCCACCTTTTCAGTTTTTATCTTTTTCTACTCTTGCTCTTGGGCGGACTTAGTGTCGCCTTGAGCTTTGTCATTGAAAAAGAAGTGTGGGTTCCTGAGGTGTGGCGACTTCCCGTGGTGGTCGGTGCTTTTTGTTTGATCAGCATCGTTTCTTTTTACTGGCTCATTCAACGTCCTTTCAAAAAGATCATTCGTGAAATGAAAGCCTTGCTAACCGGGCGTCCTTACCACCGTTTGATGACTTCCAAACAAGATGAAGTGGGTGTCTTGGCGCACTTTTTTAACGAAGTGACTCGCAGCTTGGAGAGCATTTCTGGCGATGTGAAGAACCACCAACGCCTTCGCAAAGAACTCGATTCCGCTCAAGACATCCAACAACTGCTCATTCCCAAACAGCCTCCCCTTGTACCGGGGCTGAGTATCAGTGCCAAGACGCGTCCTGCTTCAGAAATAGGAGGCGACACTTTTGATTTTTATCAAAAAAACGACCGTTATTTGATTTATATTGGAGATTCCACGGGGCACGGAATCCCGGCGGGCATTGTGATGGTGATGGTGGATGCTTTGCTCGAGACTTTTATCGACCTCAAAGACACTCTCACCGATATTCTGGTTTCTTTGAACAAGTATTTGAAGCCCCATCTGAAGCCGACCATGTTCATGACCATGATTTTGATGGAATGGTTGCCTGAAAAGAAAACCCTTCGTTGGAGTGGAGCGGGGCACGAATACCTTGTGCATTTGAAGGCTAAAAGCAATGAAGTCCAAACCCTCAAAGCCGGCGGTATTGCCGTGGGAATGCTGGCCAACAATGCGCCTTATGTGCATGAGCAAGAAGTGGTTTTGGAAGAGAATGATTTTGTAGTGCTGTATTCGGATGGAATTGTGGAGGCCAAAAACATGGCTGGCGACATTTACAGCTTGGAACGACTCACAACGTTTATGCAGAGCCAAGTGAGCGCTCAAACCACTCCTGATGAACTCTTTGAAAAGATCGCGATTGACGTGGGGCGCTTCATGGAAGGGCAGATCCAATTGGACGACATGACTTTGATCGTCTTGAAACATACTCAAAAACCTGTGCAGAATCCTGTTTCTAGCACAGACTGGCACGACGCGACCCCCTTGGTTCACTGACTTGTACTTCATGCTCTTTTCTGCTATAATAAACAGATTGAATAACGAACGTATGGCAGAATTCTTTTCACTTCGTGCTAAATCCCTTCGACTGCTGCTTGTGGTTGTGGGTGTGCTCAGTGTCTTTGGTTTGATCAAAGCGCTCACTCCTTTTGAGGAAGTGCGCATGACTGCGCTCAGTGACTTGGAAGCGGGACAAAGCACTCTGGTGGCGGTTCAAGCCGAACCCGATTCCACCCTGGAGTTTGAACTTGAAATGGTGAATGGCTTGGTCAAAAGTTATGAAGCAGAGACCGATGGCAAAGGACAAGCCAGTCTAGAGATTCCCGGTGAAGATTTAGAAAGTGCCGGCAACTATAGTTTGGCCGTGGCCTACAAGACCCTAAGAACGGACTTTTCTGTTTCTCAAAGTTTTGATGTTTTGGCTGCGGAACCGGATCTGACTCATTCTCGCATCTCCTTTAGCAGCAACGTGCTGCAACCGGATCAAAGCTCCATCATGAGTGTGCTTTTAGAAGACGCTTTTGGGAACCCCGTTGAAGGACATTTGCTCAGCATCGTTCCTGATTCCAGCGCCGTGCAAGTGTTCACTTCTGAATTTGGAACCAACGAAAAAGGCCAAATGAGCTTTTCTGTTTTAGGAAATGGAGACGGTGTGGTCCAAATGCATATTTTCGATTCCACCTTGGGACAAATGATTTTAGGCCCTACTCAACTGGCTCTCAAAGGTGGCCCCGCCGTGAATGATTCTGTGATGCTGGCTGAAAGCGGCCCCGTGGACGGTTTTGTGATCAGTGGACTCGACAGTGAAAGTTTAGCAGGAAAGGACCTGAGCGTGACGGTCAAAGCCATTGATGCCGATGGATTCACGGTCACCGACTACACGGGAACCATTCGCTTTTCCTCCAGTGATGATCAAGCCAGTTTGCCAAACGATTACACCTTCCTCGCGGAAGATCAGGGGGAACACGATTTCAGCTTGGGCGTTAAGTTCGTCACTCCGGGTGATCAGACTTTGACTGCAACCGACATCGAGAACGTTCGCGTGAACGGCGAAGAAGACACCGAAGTCACCACCGATGAGCAGGCTTCCACCGACTACGGTTCGGACTTTGAGACCACCGACTTCACTCGTGAAGGGGATTTCGAACTCATCAGTCCTGCCACGGGCAGCTACTCCTCCAATACTGTTGAAGTTCAAGGGGAAGCTGAATATGGAAACACCGCCTTCATCTTTGTGAATGGTGAAGAGGCTGGTGAAACTGACATTGAATTCGACAACAGTTTCTCTTACACCTTGCAAGACTTGGAAGATGGAGATTATGTGATTTATGTGGAAATCCGAAGTGACCAAGACACGGTGATTGAATCTTCCAGTTCAGAAACGGTGACCATTGACACGGCCGCCCCCACTCTTGTTTCGATCAGTGTGACTCCTGAGACAGCGGTAGACCCCGGCAGTTCTGTGAATGTGGTGGTCTTGAGTGAATCGGATTTGGATGAAGTTTCTGTGCTCTTTCAAGAGGAGGTTTATACGGCCGAAGAAACGACCACTTCCGGAAAGTATCAAGTCACTTTGGTCGCTCCAAACACTGAAGGCGAGTACGCCTTGGATGTTCTTCTGGTGGATGTGCTGGGCAATGAAGTTCAATATCGAGATCAAGCCACGCTCACCGTGCGGGCCGCCGAGGAAGTACCCGTTGAAGAAACTCCTCCTGTCGTTGTGGAAAGTAGTGTGGACACCGTCACCAACGTGACGGCTAAGGGTGGCGTGGAACTGGTGGCTTTGAGCTGGGACGCTCCAGACAGTGCACTTGCCATTGCCTTTTATCGAATCTATTACGGTCCTTCCCCTTCGGCACTCTTTGCACTTTCTGAGACCACCGATTCCAGCACCAACTGGACCATACCCGACCTCACCGCCAATGAACTCTACTATTTTGCCGTGACCGCCGTGGACATTGAAGGAACCGAAAGCGACGCAGGAGAAGCGGTTTTGGGAGTTCCTGAAGAAGACACCACGCAAACGCTTCCTGCACCCACCTACCCTGTTGCGACCAATTTGGACACCAACGTGAGCAAAACTCCTGAAACGGGTCCTGCCGCCACTGGCCTCATCCTTTTGAGCACTTTAGGCGCTCTGGGCTATGTTCTGTTAAGACGACGTGCACGCGCGTAAACCTTCTGCTAGAATCCGTGCACATTCTGCACTATGGATTTTATCAAACAAACGCTCAACATCTTTCTGGACCTCTTCACGGTCCTGATTTTCTTGCGTGTGATTTTTTCTTGGATGGTGCGTGAACGCGGGGCGCTGATGCATTTTTTGATTCAGGCTACGGATCCCCTTATTGTTCCGCTTCGAAAAGTGCTGCCCATGGTTGGAATGATTGATTTCTCGCCCATGTTTGCCATTATTTTGTTGGATGTGATACGCAAAATTGTTAATGTTTATCTATGATTCAATTCTACGACAGTCTGCGTGGAGAAAAAGTTCCCTTCACTAAACAAGCCGGTGAAAAGGTGGGTATGTATGTGTGTGGCCCCACGGTTTATGACTTTGCCCACCTTGGACACGGACGCAGCGCCGTGGCGTTTGATTTGATCCGACGCTTTTTGGAGTTTTCGGGCTACGAAGTGACCTTCACCTTCAACACCACCGACATCGACGACAAAATGATCGATAGGGCTGCCAAAGAAGGCATCAGTGTGGACGACTTGGCCGAGCGCATCATCCCTGAGTACAAAGCCGATTACGCCGCTTTGGGTGTGAAGGCTCCCACTCACAATCCTCGGGCAACGGAGTATGTTCCACAGATGATTAGGATCATTCAAAAATTGGAAGAAAAGGGTTGCACCTATGTTTTAGAGGATGGGGTTTATTTCGACATCACCACTTTTGCGGACTACGGAAAATTGTCTCATCAAAAGTTGGAAGAGCTCAACGCGGGCGCTCGTATGGAAGAGCGAAAAGATAAACGCAACCATCAAGATTTTGTGCTTTGGAAGTTTAAAAAAGAAGGGGAACCTTTTTGGGAAAGCCCTTGGGGTGATGGACGGCCGGGCTGGCACATCGAATGCAGCGCCATGAGCTCGACCTTGCTGGGAGACCATTTTGATATTCATGGTGGAGGCTTGGATTTGAAGTTCCCTCATCACGAATGTGAGTTGGCTCAAAGTGAGGCGGCGAGCGGCACACCTTTGGCAGACATTTGGATGCACAACGGTTACATCACTGTGAATCAGGAAAAGATGAGCAAATCGCTCAACAACTTCTTTACGCTCAAAGAGATTTTTAAAGAACACCATCCTCGTGTGGTGCGGTTCTTTTTGCTCAGCACGCATTACCGCTCTCCGATTGAATATTCCACAGAAATGTTGGAACAAGCGCGAAACACTTTGAAGGGCTTGGATGAGTTTTATTTGAGCCATTTAGATGGCAGTCGTGAACTCGAAGGCGAAGTGGATTCAGAGTTGATGCGAGCGTTCAGCGAGAAGCTTCAAAATGATTTTGATGTGGCGGGTGCGCTTGCGGTTCTGTTTGAATGGATGAATCAAGCCAAGACCAATACTCAGGGCACTTTGGAGCGTGTGAATCTTGTGCTGCAGATTTTCCCCGTCGATTTTGTGGTGAGTGAGGAAGCCAAGGTTCTGCTTGAAGAACGTGAAACGGTGCGCGCTGCAAAAGATTGGAGCCGTTCCGATGCTCTGCGCGATCAACTCGCTGGTCTAGGTTACGATGTGGACGATAAAAAAGAGGGCAGCACGGTGAAGCCTAGGATTTAATAGCGCAGAATGTCGTTCAAGCCTTGAAAGATCTGTTCAAGTTGATCTCCGCTTATTTCTCCCATTTTTTTAATAAGTCTATCTTTTGAAACAGTTCTAATGTGAAAAGTGAGGACTTCTGAATCGGACTTTAGTCCATTGCGAGCATTTTTCTTAATCACTGCGCAAACTGGATAATTTTTAATTTTGGTGGAAAGTGGACAGATTGTAACGAGATTGAAATAGCTGTTCATGCTTGGACCTGAAACGATCACCACAGGACGCGTGCCTTTTTGTTCTTGTCCTTTGATGGGCTCAAGATCCGCTAAATAAATTTCTCTTTGTTTCATTCATCCTGTTTTTTTAGTTGTTCGACATAATCCCCGAGGCCTGACTCAGCCAAAGTGAGGGTTTCTTCTTCTTGACTGAGTTCTGTAAACATTTGAGCCAACTCTTTCTTCTTTTCTTGAATTCTGTAAAGGTTCAATGCTGCTTCAATAATGTTTTTTTTGCTCAAACCCTCTGTAGCCGCATGTTCGTCCAACCAAGTCATAAGCTTGGGAGAGAGTGTGCTGGTGTAGGTGACGGAAGTATTCATCAAAATAAATATAATATGTAAATATTATAGTATTTATAGTGTTATCCGTCAATTAGAATCACTTCCCCGTCTCTCACGGTCTTGAAGCGGATTTTGTTTTGTGTGCAGTATGCCACTTCTTTGTTGATGTCTTCGGATTCGGAATGGTCAGAATCGTAGTGAGGCAAAAAGGCATAATCGATGAGACCCAAGCCTTCCCAAATCACTTCTTTAAAATCTTGATAAGGATGCTTAGAAGGGTCGTCCACGATTTGTAATCCCTTGAGACTGGGGGAAAGCACGCAACAGCCAGCGCTGTAGCCGCCGTACACAAAGTCGGAGCGGGATTTGAGCTCCTCAATGAGTTCATCGAAGCCTGAGAGACGCATGGCTTGTCGGAGTATGAAAGTGTTGCCTCCGCTCACCCAGAGCATGTCGAGCTTGTTGAGTTTGGTGCGAAGCTCCTCTTTTTTTCCAAAATAGTTTCTCAGGTCCAAGTTTTCCACTTTTAAGTCTAAATTTTCCAATTCAGCTTTATCTTCTTGTGTGAAAGGAATGAACCATTCGGCATCGTTTTCGTAAAGATCCAGAGCGTTTGAAATATATCCCACTCTTTTTTGTGTGGAAGCCAACCATTTTTTCAAGGTTTCTGTTTCGCTACCTAATTTATAAGAAGAGAGATAGAGTTTCATGCGCTCAGAATCATAGGAATGATTTTGTTCACGTCCCCCGCTCCCATCACGATGAGCACATCGTTCTCTTCGAGGCTGTCTTCTAAATAGCTGGCGGTGTTTTCGAGTCCGGCTTCATGGTGTGCATTTTCATGAACTTCTGCGATGGCCTCGGCTAGTTCTTCTGCGGAGGTGGCTTTTTTGTGAGCTTCCGAATCACGGGCCGCGTAAATATTGGGAATGATGACTTCGTCGGCGTCTTCAAAGGAATTCACGAACTCGTCGAAAAGCGCTGCGGTTCGACTGTATTGATGGGGCTGAAAAACGGCTACGATGCGTGCTTCTGGGAATTTTTCGCGTGCTCCCGCCAAGGTCGCTTGGATTTCAGTGGGATGATGGGCGTAGTCGTCGTAGACTTTTGCTCCGTAGAGTGTCGTGCCCTTGAATTCAAAGCGCCTCCAAGCTCCTTGATAAGCGGCTAGGGCATCGGCAATCGCTAATTCCGAGGCTCCGACTCGGCGAGCCATGGCAGCGGCGAGGCCGGCATTCCTTTGATTGTGCTCACCCGGAATGGCCAATTCCCCTTCGTATTCGCTGGTGTCTTCGGGCCAGAGAACCTCCTTGCTTTGCGCTGCGATTTGATTGAAGGCGTTTTCGTAGTCGGCTTGATCCTTAAAATAATCGAGGTGATCGAGTTCAATGTTGGTGATGCCGAGCAGATCGGGTTTGAGGCTCATGAAATTGCGTCGGTATTCGCAGGCCTCCACCACAAAAAGATCGCTCTCCCCCACACGCACATTTCGATTTCCAAATTCTTTCAGCTTGCTGCCCACGATCACGGTGGGGTCTTTGCCTGCTGCCTCTAAAATCAGCGCCACCATGGCCGTGGTGGTGGTTTTGCCGTGGCTGCCTGCTACGGCTAGAACACGGTAGTCTTTGGACACTTCTCCAAGTCCTTCAAAATAGGTGAGCGTTGGAATGTCGAGCTCTCTGGCTTTTTGCAGTTCTCGATTGGTTTCGGGAACGGCTTCGCTGTAAATCACACAGTCCGTGTCTTCGTCCAAGTGATGAGCATCGTGTCCGATGCTGATGCCAAAGCCTTCTTCTTCCAGTTCATCGATGGTGGAACTGTGGGTGCTGTCGCTGCCACTCACCTCTTTGCCTCGCGCTTGCAGCAGACGTGCCAAACCACTCATTCCGATGCCTCCGATCCCGATGAAGAAAAACTTGTTTGCGTCTTTGAAATTTTCCATAATCTTGTTAGACTTCTGCACACGAGTTTAACAAAGACTATGCCCGAAAGCTACGAGAGTCCCTTCGACATGATGCGCATCACGCTGGTGGTTGGTTTTTTTGTGGTGGCGTACATGCTCTACAACCTCACCGTGTCCATTTACGAGAATTATCAGATTGAACAACACATCGCCGATTTTAAAGAGCGCAATGCGGCTCTGAAAGAAGACAATCAACAGAAGATGGATGACCTGCAGTACTACATTTCGGACGAGTATATCGACAAGGTTGCCAAACAAAATTTGAACCTCATCAATCCAGGTGAAAAGGTGATCGTGATTCCGGACGAAGACTTGGTGGTGCTCTCTCAAGATGAGGATACGGCCGCTCTCTCGGAACAGATCCGACAAAGCTGGTCCAATCCTAAAAAATGGTGGAAGTTTTTCTTTAGCTCTAATCCCTACAAGAGTTAGACTTGTCAGGAAGAACAAGTTTACCTAAAATACGCCCACGTGGCTGGGTAGCTCAGTTGGTTAGAGCACGGGACTCATAAGCCCGGGGTCGGTGGTTCAAATCCACTCCCAGCCACCAGATTAAACATTAAAAAAGCCCCAAGAAGGGGCTTTTTTTGATCTTTAGTGAGACTTATTGCACTGTGCTCGTGTCTGTCGTGGATTCGACGGGAGCGACTTCATCGCTGTCTTCACTGTCTTCGTAATCCATCATGTATTCCATGAAATCCTTCATGTCGTCGAAATCCTCTTCTTCTTCCGGTTCACTCACTTCATCAGAATCCTCGTCCCATTCCCCGTCCATCATTTCGCGCATACCATTGAAGGCCAGACCAGCGGTGAGGATCATCCCGATGCCTCCTAGCAAGAGACCTGTCCAAACCATCTTTTTGAGCTGCTGTTTGGTGGCGAAACGGGCGAACCAAATTACTGTGGCCACGAGGCCGAAGAAAAATAAGACACAAGAAATCCAGTGGAGGTGAAATCCGATCCATTCAACTCCTGAAAAAGATGAACCAAACATCATAGGGCGTGGGTTAGGTGCCCTAAGGTTAAGCCTCCTTTTGTTTGAGGTCAAGATGGCTTGCCAGTTCTGGCACTTTTACGTATAGTCCCTCTGCGGGGTAGAGCAGTGGCAGCTCGTCGGGCTCATAACCCGGAGGTCGTTGGTTCGAATCCAACCCCCGCAACCAGTTTGACGAATACGCCTTTTATTGTTAATCTAACACTCTGGTTAATTTTAGTTTATGTACCTTAAAGCGAATGTCCCTTCTGAATCTGAACCGATGACTGTACTTGATTTGGAGGATTTACAGGGTGTCCTAGCTAGGATGGATGACTTGAGAAGGGAGGGATTTAGACCTCAGGCGTTTTCTAATTATGATCCTAATGCCGCTGCAGGCTTTCGTGCTGCCTTGCTTTCAGCTGCTGAAGGCGGATTACCGTATGAGGCCACTCAAGCTCCAGAAGGATGGGTTCTTTGGACCAAAGCCAGAGTAGTCGGTACTCATGATGCAAGTGCCGCTTCTGGATCAACTCGTAATGGCAGTGGTCTTTAAGCTCATTTATGGTACAAGTTCAAACCCTCAAATCCACGGAAGCACTCGCTTTCATCCAAGAGCAGAAGGCTTTTGTTTTGGACGTGCGGACCATGGATGAGTTTCGCGGCGGGCATCTTGAAAAGGCGGTGAATATTCCTTTGGATGCTTTGCCCTATAAGGTCGAGGACGTGCCGAAAGAACGACCGGTTGTGGTCTACTGTTTGCACGGGATTCGCAGTGGGAAAGCCGCTCATTTTTTGATTGGCAAAGGCTACTCGACGGTTTATCACATCGAAGGTGGCTTGGATGCGATGCCGAGGGTTTAGGAGTTGCTGCTAGAACAAACTTCCTTGACCTTCTTGGCTGGCAACGGCTTTTGGGAGATTTAAGATGCCGGGGATGTCTTTCACATGACGCAGTCCACCGGATTGAAGGGTGCTCATGAATTTGACGAGAAGATCCGCTGTGGCACGGGCGTCGTGGATGGCGCGGTGAGCTTGAGGCAATTCCACTCCGAAGGTTTCTGCCAGCACTCCCAGGCCGTAGCGAGGAAGGTTGGGATGCACAGCTTTGGCCAACTTAAAGGTACAAAGATAGGGATTGGGTAACTCCATTCGTTCCATGCGACGAAGGTGAGAGTTGAAAAAAGCTCGATCAAAATCGGCGTTATGAGCCACGAAGACGCCGCCTTCGGCAAACCAGCTCAGGTACTCGTCCACTACGTCGGCAAACAAAGGGGAATCCTTGAGCATTTCGGTGGTGATGCCGGTGATGTCGGTGGTTTCTTGAGGAACAAAAATGTGAGGATTCACCAAATGAGTCAGTTCGTCCACGATTTGTCCGTTGACGACTTTTACTGCTGCAATTTCAATGATGCTGTCGAGGTTGGGCTCTAGGCCGGTGGTCTCAAGGTCGACTACGATAAAAGGGGTATTCTGAATCATCGAAAAGGATCGTATAGCTCAGGCCTTGTAAATTCAAGCACTAATTCACTAGGGTGGAAATCACGTCGTGGATTTCGTCGTAGTTGCCGGTGCGGGGCAATAAGATGTAGGCGCCGCCTTCGTTGATCAAAGAGTACAAGTAGTTTCCGCTCGTCAGCACAAAGCCGGTGTTGAGATCAAAGTCGTGGTAGTCGTAGTAAAAGCTGGCGATGTCCAAGACGTTGAGGTCGGTGGTGCTGGTGCTGAGTGCCGTTTGGAAGATTTCGCTGAGTTCTTTGAGGTCCATCACAGAGTCCAGTTGAGTGACCTTGGTGCGCACCGCCGAAAGAATTTCTTGCTGGCGTCCCGCACGATCAAAGTCGGAGGTGGATTCACGGCTGCGGGCGTAGCGCAGAGCCTCTTCTCCATCAAAATGATGATCGCCCTCATCGATGGAATAAGGCGAGTAACCCCCTGAAGAATTTGGGTAGAGCCCGTCGTAAATGGCCTTATCGACGTGTACGTCCACTCCCCCGAGCAAGTCCACGATTTGAACGAAGCCATCCAAATCCACTTGAGCGTAATGATCGATGGTCAGCCCCGATACTTCTTCCACCATGCGCTCTAAAGTGCTAACGCCGTAATAGGCGTAGTACTCATTGATTTTGCGGCCATTGATGTAAATGTCTCGAGGGATAGAAAAGAGAGAAATTTTTTCTTCGTCGGGATTGATGCTGGCGACCATGATGGTGTCGGTGTGGGATCCGTTGGTTCCTAAAAGCAAAATATCGATGGTTTGATCTTCTTCGTCTGAGGTTTCGCTGAGTGTGACCTCGGGATTCAAGCTTGAAACTCCTTCCGGTTTTGTTTTGTCGTCTTCAAATTTTTGCAAAATATTTGTGAAGAGCGCTGCGATTTCATCTTTGTCGCCGCCTTCTAAGGCCGTGCCTAAATTTGAAAAATCTTCTTGAATGGAGCGGAGCACTGCGTCTTGAGACGTGACTTGTTCTTGGAGCAAAAAATTGGCTTGGCTGAGTCCCCCCAGTTCGTCGATCAAGGACTCTACTTTGGATTCGTTTTCGTAGACTGAAGAGTAGAGTGAAGACCCAAAAGCAAAAACGACGACCATAGCCAGTCCCACTAAAACTCGCGTTCCAACTTTTGCGAGCTTCATTTTTTGCGCTTCGGACGCGATTTTTTTGTCCTGTAAGCTGGAGGCTTCTAGGCCAATGTGAAGGACGTTGTATTCTTCAGGAACCTGCATTTTGAGTCGGCGAGGTGATGGGCGCGTGGGGCGCTTCTGGAGCCGCAGCACTGGCAGCGGCTGCTGGCACCTCTGCAGTGTAATCGGCTTTCACATCCTTTCCAAGATCATCTACGCTGATTCCAATGCGAGCCGCGATCTCTTGCTCCACGAAGCTGCGTTTTCGTCCGTATTTCATACGAGAGTATTCTTTGATGACTTGACGAACTTTTTCACTCTTGTTGGTTTCGTCGAAGACGGTTTCGAGAGAGAAAGGACGAGAAGTAGCGTTGTTCACGTTGATCTTCATGTAAGCCTTGTAGTTGGCGATTCCGATGATGTCCTGTTCGGTGAGCACCGGGGCGTATTCTTTTGCCAAGTATTCGGCGTCTTCGGCACCGACTTTGAAGGATTGCAGAGTTCCCACGTTACCGAATACGGCGTCACGGATTTGGGTGTTGCTGCTGCCTCCTTTGGTGACGGTGAGCTGACCAATGTACTGATGGGCCATGGTCAAAATCAGGCGGTATTTACGGGCTTCAGAGAGAATGGAACAGAAGGTGTCGGTGGCAAAGTTCTGGAACTCATCCACGTAGAGGTAGAAGTCTTTACGATCGGCTTCGTTCATGTCCACACGTCCCATGGCCGCCATTTGCACTTGAGCCACGAGCACCAGTCCGAGCAGCTGAGTGTTGAGCGTTCCGAGTTTACCTTTGGAAAGGTTCACGAGCAGGATCTTTTGTCCATCCATGCACTCACGAATGTTGAAGGCGGATTTGGCTTGTCCGATGGTGTTGCGCATGGTCGAGTTCGTGATGAAAGGACCAAACTTCGCGGAGAAGTACGGAATCATTTCCTGACGTTCACGGTCTCCGGTGTTGGCGTACTCATGATCCCAGAAGGATTTCACGACGGGATTCTTCACTTTAGAAACCTTGTAGCGCATGAATTCTTCATCCACAAATATACGAGGCACATCGATGAGGGTGGCCCCTTCGTCGGGATCTTCCATCAATGTCAAACACGCGTTTCGGAAGTAGTGCTGAATGCGAGGACCAAAGATTTCGTCTCCGAAGATTTTGATGAAGATTTCGGTGGCTTGGCTGGAGGCCATGTCTTGTTGTTCAGCGGTCTTGGCTTCGAGCATATTGAGTCCCATTGGACGCTCGGCGTCGGAAGGATCAAAGACGATCACGTCCTTGGCGCGTTCCTTAGGGATGTATTGCAGAATGTCTTCAATCAAATCTCCGTGAGGATCCACCACGCAGACTCCATCCCCACGCGCAATGTCTTGGCGCGCCATTTGGCTGATGTAGGCGGATTTACCAGTACCGGTTTGTCCGATGATGTAGTGGTGACGGCGGCGGTCTTTTCGTGCGAAATGGATTTCTTTTTTAATTCCACGATAGACGTTGTACCCGAGTGAGATTCCTTCCTCCCCCATGTCGGTGGGTGCAGGCAAAACTTTGTAAGACATCCATTTGATGAGCGGCGTGTAGTTGTAACGACTGTTCGGGAAATGGAAGACGGTCGCGAGTTCTTCAGGAGTTAGGATGGAGGACTTTTCTCCAAACTGAAAGCCACGCTGAAGCAAACTGCCGTAGAGAATAGGACTGTTGATGAAGTCGATGGGGATGAGACGTCGTGCCTGAAACCAGTTGGAAGCGGCGTCTTTAGTGGTGTTGAAAGCCACAAAGAGTCCATCCAAAATGGAGTCGCAACGCGCTTCCCCATTGGGAGAAGCCGCCATGATACGCACCACTGTGTCAAAGCCCACTTGATTGGACTTTTCACCGATTCGTTTGGCCAGTTCTTCATCGGTTTGGAGCATACGCACATACGAGTCTCCACTTTTTGCTCCAGGAGGAGGATTGTTTTTTTCAGCGGCCTCATAGCCAAAAACCATGGCGGTGAAGAGCCAACTGAAGGGGCTGAAGATTGTCCTTAGAATCCCTTTGGGTTTGGTGTCCTGATTTTTGAATTTGGCCGTCGCAAAAGCATTTGCTTCTTTTTGCCAGGCTGCATCTCTAGGACGAAGCATGATTTGGATCACCGCTTTTTCATCTTCTTGGAGCTGGGAGAGCACGTTGGTCAAATCGTTGAGTGGATCGTTTTCAATGGTTTTATAGGTTTTTAGCGGAAGCCAGTTGATGTTCTTGGTGAACAAGTAGTAGCCTTTTTTGCTCAACCATTTCTTATCGCCGTCTCCTTTCAGGTTTGGGGAATTGATATAGGCGATGTCGGCGGTTGGGTAAAAAGAGGTGACCTGTTTCTCTAGAAGATCCTTGTAGTAAGGGTGAACCGTGCAATAAAAAGTGATGTCCTTGTGTTTGGCAAAGACTTCTAGGCTGAGGGTGTCTCGTTGAAAGATTTTGACAATAATCTGATTCCATAAATTGAGTTCGTGCATTTCATGAATCGCGCGGTAGAGCTGTTCCATGATTCCCATTTTTTCGCGGAAATCTTTTTCGGTGGCGTTTTCTTTGTCCTTTGTGGATTCTTCACGAGGCATGGTGATTTGAATCACGACTCGCTTGCGAGAGACGATGCCTTCGTAGACTTGACGAACAAACCAAGGCCCTACGCGTACAAGCAGCCACAATGCCAGCAGACCCCCAATGAGTTCCTTGTAATGTTCTTGAATCCAAGGAAAATGGCTTGATACAGCCATCCAAAGTTCTTTGATTTTATCCCACCATCCTAGGATTTTTTCCCAAATTTCATTGAGCTTCGCCATACGTTGAATTTAATCTTATTATTATAGCAAAAAACCCCCTCTTTTGGAAGGGGTTCTCTGTGAATTGTTGGGATTGGCTTAGAGGCGTTCGTTTAGGTAAGCCCTCAGCTCTTCTATCTTCATGCGTTCTTGTTTCATCGAATCGCGCTCGCGAACGGTGACGCAGCCGTCGGCTTCGGAGTCGAAGTCGTAGGTCACACAGAAGGGTGTTCCGATTTCGTCTTGGCGGCGGTAGCGTTTACCGATGGCCCCGCTTTCGTCGTATTCCGCACGGAAGTGCTTTTTGAGGTCACGGTAAAGCTGGGTTGCGGGTTCAGACTGTTGTTTTTGCAGAGGGAATACCGCCACTTGAACCGGAGCGATTTGGGGCGCGAAGTGCAATACGGTGCGCGTTTCACCGTTTTCGAGCGTCTGTTCTTCGTAGGCGCTGAGCAAAACAATGAGAAAGGCACGAGTGAGACCCAACGCTGGTTCCACAACGTGAGGCGTGAGCACTTCGTTGCTTTGCGGGTCGCGGTATTGCAATTTTTCTCCTGAGAACTTCATGTGTTGATCGAGGTCAAAAGAGCCGCGGTGAGCAATTCCCATCAATTCTCCCCAACCAAAGGGGAACTCGTATTCAAAATCGACCGTTTTGCTGGAGTAGTGAGAAAGTTCATCCCTCTCGTGGTAGCGAAGACGCAATTTATCTTCGGGAATGTTCAAGGCTTTGAAGAAGGCTTTGTAGTCCTCCACCCATTGATCGAAGTATTTTTCGGCTTCTTCAGGACGAACAAAGTACTCGATTTCCATCTGTTCAAATTCACGGGTGCGGAAAATGAAGTTTCCCGGTGTGATTTCGTTACGGAAGGATTTTCCGTATTGCCCGACTCCAAATGGAAGGCGACTGCGAGTGGAATCGAGAATGTTTTTAAAGTTCACAAAGATTCCTTGAGCGGTTTCGGGACGAAGGTAGACTTGAGCGGCCGTGTCTTCGATCACTCCCTGGTAGGTCTTGAACATGAGGTTGAAGGAACGGGGTTCCGTCCAGTTGACCTTCTTGCATTTTGGGCAAGGAATTTTCTCTTCCATCATCTTGTTGTAGATCTCTGCGTTGGAGAGTCCGGCGATGGTGGTTTTGAGGTGTTCTTCGAGGATTTTGTCTCCGCGTACACGTTCTTGGCAGCTCTTGCAGTCCATGAGCGGATCGGAGAAGTTGGACACGTGTCCTGAGGCTTCCCACACGCGAGGATTCATCAAAATGGCGCTGTCGAGTCCCATCATGTCGTCACGATCCTGGACAAAGGTTTTCCACCAAAAATCCAGAATGTTCTTTTTGAGCTGGGAACCGTAGGGCCCGTAATCCCAGGTGTTGGCCAATCCACCGTAAATTTCACTGCCGGGGTACACAAAAGCACGGCGTTTGCAGAGGGACATGACATCTTCCATCAAATTGGACATAAAAAGAGCTTAAGTGCTCGCTAGTTTAGGAGACTTAAGCTCTTTAATCAAGGAAGAGGGCGGGAACAGACTGTAAACAGGTCGTTGTCCTGTTTACAGGGCTAGGCGTTCGTTGGGTAAGGCATGGGTGCTGGGCCCATTGGAGCTCCAGGCATCGGTGCGGGTCCCATTGGTCCCATAGGAGCTGGGCCCATTGGTTGTTGAGGCATTCCTCCCATTGGCGCTGGTCCCATAGGCTGCTGAGGCATGGGTGCTGGGCCCATTGGAGCAGGGGCTTGTTGTTGAGCGGCTTGTTTCTTTTTGAAGTCGTCGATGGCACCGGCAAGCACATTGAGGAAGGATTCCGCGGTGCGTTGATTCATATTCACACGGCTGACCACTTCAATGACGGGAGCGGGAGTGTTTGGCAAAAGATATCCAAAATCGAGAACCACTTCGTTGGAGTTCACGTTCACAGATACGGCATTGCTGTAGACTCCTTTTTGTACCTCATCTGGAACTTTAACCTGAAGGGGTGGCTGTCCTCCTTGCTGTCCAGCTTGAGGATTTGTTGTATCGTCTGCCATAAGGGCGTTTGGTTATAGGTTTATTTCTCTTAATTGTAGCATAGATCTAGATTGCTGTCACGTGCTTGCAAAAGAAATTATTAGAGGCATAATGAACTCGTAACATCTAACCACGCCCCCTATGTGTGCCATGTCCTCAAAAGATGATCGTCTTTGGTTCGGTCTCGTAGCCTTTGTTGTTGGAGCCGTTGTGCTTCTGCAACGTTTTGAATTTGTTCCCATGGAAACTTGGGACTACCTCTGGCCAAGCATTCTCGTTGTGAGTGGACTCAAATGGATGCTGAGTTGTGGCGGAGCAATGTCTTGCGACATGGGTTCCTGTGAATCGGGTTGTGGAGACTGCGGCAGTATGGAATGTTCCTGCGATATGCCTGCTCCGAAAGTTGCTCCTAAAAAAACAGCTAAGAAAACTTCTAAACGAAAATAATGCGATCCTTTCTTTCTCTCTTTCTTCTGTCTGTTTTGGTGACGGGATGTGCGCACCCCGTCAAGCCTCCGGTTGAAGACCGTCCGGGCACAGAAGTGGATGAGGGAGACGACGCAACTTCTAGCCCAGAGACTCCTGAAAATTTAACTTTGCAAATGGGCCTGATCGCCTTGGAAGACAATGGTGAGAACGGCCCACTTGTTGGGTGTGGAGACTCTCTCATTTTTGTGACAGAAACTGTTGCGGGGCCTTTAACGGCTGAAGCAAAGGTTCAAAAGGCACTTGAAGCTCTGTTTGCCATCAAGGATTCGACCTACGGTGAATCTGGCTTGTACACGGCTTTGGATGCGGCGGAACTCATCGTCGATTCCGTTCATCTAGAAGATGACCAGTTGGAAGTGAAGTTGTCGGGAACTCTTTCTTCTGGAGGAGTTTGTGACGATCCGCGCATTGTGGAACAGATCAAAGAAACGGCAAAAAACAACGTTGGACTGAACAGTCCCCTCACGGTGACTGTTTTGATCAATGGGGTTCCCGTGGAACAGCAACTCAGTGGCAAATGAAAAAGGTAAAAAAAATACCCGATCCTGTTTTGCTTTATGAGGACGAGCACCTTTTGGCTTTTGAGAAACCCGCTGAAATGGCGACCGTTCCTGCGGATCGTATCCCTGAGTCCAAGACTTTGCAGGGTTTTGTTCGACTGTGGGCTTTGAACGGGAAGAAAGATTTTAAACCCTATGCTTTGCACCGTTTGGATCAGCCCACTTCCGGGATTTTGCTTTTTGGCAAATACCCCAGAGATCGAGAGGCTCTAGAGGCTATTTTCAAAGATCCGCGCACCAAAAAAGAGTATCTGGCTTTGGTGAAATGGATTCCCAAACAGAATGAAGGCACTGTGCGCATTCCTTTGCAGGCGCGCAGTGTGGACAAAAAAGTTCCTGCCCTCACCCATTACACCGTGCTCAAAAAAATGGCGAACATCTCCTTGCTTTCGGTGCGCATTGAAACCGGCCGAAAACATCAAATTCGTCAGCACATGGCCATGATTGGCCACCCTTTGGTTTTGGATCGTGAATATGGAGATCGAATTTTCAACAACAACTACCAACGCAAACTCAAAGGCAAAGGACAGTTTTTTTTACATTCCTGGAAGCTCACTTTTTTTCATCCTTTTAAAAAGGAGCTGATGGAGCTCAGCGCCAGTACGCCGGAGGTTTTGCAGTAGGGTTTGATCATGACCTCTAGCACGGTTTTTGCGTAGGATGCGTCTCGGATGAGCATGAGTTCCAGCTGCTCTCTTTGGCAGAGGAAAAAAACTTTAGCTCCTTGCACCAGAATTTGTCCTTTTTCGGAAGGATGAGGATGTTCTATGCAGGCGATTTTTGCTTTGTTCAGCCACTGCATGGAGCATTTGGGTGTGAGAATAAAGCCTTCCTTAAAGAAGGCGTGTGAGCTTGAAAATATATGAGTTAAAAACCGCTCTTCATCTTGGCTCAGGGTTTCCGAACACAGTCCATAAAGTTTTTCGTTCTTGTCGAAGAGCTCCGATAGAGCGGCTTGGATTGTCGTGAGATCTTTTAAAAAAATCACCCGCCTGGCATCCAGTTGTTGAACGATATTGATTTCTGCCAGGGAGTTGACGCACTCCTTTGCAAGATCCCATTTGACTTGAAGTTCTGCTTTTTCTCTCTCAAGGCTGTAGAGGAGACACTCTGGGTCGTGAGGCAGGTAACGTCGTCCTAGTTCTGTTGCCTCGTAGCTCACCACTCCTCGTGAACAGAGCCCATCAAGGATACTGTAAACAGAAACCCTCTTGAGGCCTGTTCGTGCGGCGAGGGTGCTCGCTAAAGCAGGTCCGTTTCGGAGCAAAATCAAATAGATCTTGGCCTCCTTTTCGGAAAAACCGAGCTTTGTAAGGTTCTCAACCATGGCAGTGGTAAGAGTCAACCGTAGCTTGGGTGAACGCCTTCAAATTGTAAAGCTTCTGCTGTTGTCATGCGATGCTGACAGTTTAGGATTTATCCGGGTGTTTTTGCTGCGCCAACAACGTCGTTTTAACCTTGAAATAGATTTGAGTTTTTTTGATTGCTTTCTTGGCTCACTACAATGGAATCCCTTAACCCCCACCCCATGCATGTCCTCATCATCACCCCACATCTTTTGCAGAATACTCTGCTGCAAAATGCCTTGAAACGGCACAACATTAAAAGCCTTCTTTGTATGCCTTCGAGTTTGATTGGGGACTGGCAACCTCAAACGGATGCCTTGGTTTTCCCTGATCTGCTGAATCGCGAACAATGGAAAAGCCTCTTTCCTTTTCTTTTGAATGTCAGCCCTAAACTTCCGCTGATTTTTAAAGGCAAAACAGCTCAGTCTCAGTTTTCGGAACAACCTTTGAAAAGTTTTCTAAAACAAGCTGTTTTTTTGGACGATATGCTGTCTGTGGATGACATTCCGATTTTGATCAAAGACCTTCTGCTCAAAAGTCCTTTGTTGGAACAGGGTAAGTGTTTGCAAGTCGGTGACTTCAGTTTGGATCGAGGTCAAAGACTGGCCCGCTACAAGGAACAAGAAAGCTTCCTCACTAAAAAAGAGTTCTTTCTCCTCGAACTGCTTTTGCAAAACATGGGTCGTGTCACGAGTCGAGAAAGCATCGTGGATTATGTGTGGGACAAGAGTAGCTATGTGTGTGCCAACACCATCGATGTTTACATCAGTCGACTGCGAAAGAAGATCAAAGCGGATCCTAAAAAACTCCTCATCCAAACGGTGCCTTGTCTTGGGTATCAATTTGTTCCACCCGAGGCGAGCCGATGAATTATTCTTTGATTTCTCTTAGGATTTCCTTTTCCATTTTATCCAAGTTGGTGCGTTTTTTCATTTGTTTCAACTCTCGGTCGTCTTTTGTTGGAGTGATGCCCAACTTGTCGTGAATCTCATCCAACATGATGAGGATTCGAGTGACTTCTTGTTCCGCCTTGATGTTGAGCTGCAAATCCACTTCTTCACGTAAATCGGCCACATCGGACTCACGATTTTGACTGATGAGCACGAAGATAGAGAGAAAAATGGCTTCTAAAGAAACCACCATCGTGAGAAAACTGAAGGGATAGGGGTCAAAGGTTTCAACCCCCGGAATGAGTCCCGTGTTCATGGCCACCCACAGTGCAAAGAAACAAACATGACAAGCGAAGAAGGCCGTGCTGCCGAACGTGGAGTTGATGCGATCCGCACAACGGTCTGAAAGCGTGCGCTTTAAATTCATTTTTGCTTTTAGGCTGGTCACTTTTTTAGATTTTTCCATGCTAGGAGTTGGTTTTATTTAAATTGAGGGAAGCCGAATTGATGCAGTAACGAAGCCCTGTTTTCTCTTTGGGACCATCGGGAAAAACGTGCCCCAAATGAGCCCCACAATTGTTGCAGACCACTTCGGTGCGCACCATGCCGTGAGACACGTCTTTGTTTTCACCCACCGCTTTGTCTTTGGAAGGTGCCCAAAAACTGGGCCAGCCACAACCGGGATTGTATTTGGTTTCGGACTTGAATAATTCTTCCCCACAAACGACGCAGTGGTAGGTTCCTTCTTCGCTGGTTTCGTTGTACTTTCCCGAAAAGGGGGCTTCGGTGCCTTTTTCTTGGGTCACACGAAATTGTTCCTCCGTTAAACGAGACTTGAGTTCATCTTTATTAAATTGTGGCATGGGGTAGAGTGAAGCGTGTCCATTATAAACCACTCTATGCTCTTTGCAAAAAAACAAGAAAAATGTCGCTGGCTGGCTTGCTCTGTCTTTGCTTTATCTTACGGTTTTTTAGTGAGTTTCTTCACCATGATTTTTGGGGAGAAGTTGGGTTATTTTAGTGTGGGTGTACCAAATAATGTTTTGGGACTGAGCTTTCTTGCTGGGGTTGTTCTAGGATTCTTGCTCGAAAAAGGGTGGTCCAAAATGGAGGGCTTGAACAAAGCCTTGCTCACCTCCTTGGTCCTTTTCTTGTTCACTGCTTTCATGTCTATTTTGGGTGTTGTGGTGGGAGCGACTTTGGGTGGAAACGGTATGGTTTATTTTGATTGGGCTGGACTGGAAGGCTATGAATCCACCGGCCTTGTGTTTGGTTGTGTCTCAAGCTTTTTAGGATTCTGGGTCGCTTATCGTGCTCTCATGCCCACGACTAAAAAAACAGCTTGGGTGCTTTTGAGCAGTGGAGTTTTGATGCTGGCTCTGCTCTTACTGGGAGACCAACTTCAAAACCCAAATCTCAGCAGCATGGCGGTGCTGGGCATGCCCGTCTTGGGTCTCGTCCTCCACTACGGTTTCAAGTTTTAATTTGAGCCCGCGCTGACTCCGGCTAAGTGACCTGTGGCCCAGGCCGCTTGTAAGTTGAATCCTCCTGTGAATCCATCGATGTTGAGGAGCTCACCGGCAAAGTACAGTCCCGGACAGAGTTTGGATTCCATTGTTCGCGGATCCACTTCGTCGGTGTCCACTCCCCCGGCGGTCACGAATTCGTCTCCGGCGGCACGGCCGATGAGATGAATGGGGCAATTCTTTAAAAGATCGAGAATTTTGTTGAATTCTTTTTTGCTGAGTTCGGCGAAGGTCTTTTCTTCCTTGATTTGCAGCAAGTCACAGAGTTTAGAGGCGAGGGACTTTGGAACG
>CALRCE010000002.1:0-2574 GCA_943354505.1 Candidatus Peribacteria bacterium | reverse complement strand
AAGTGACCTAAGACATTCGAGAATTGTTTTTTTGGATTGGCTTTTAGTTCTGTGGCAAAATCGTTTTCCAACTCATTCAATTTTTGGTCTGGGCAAAAATCGAGGGTGAGCAGAAGCGGCTCTTTTTCATTGTAGGTTTCGAAGGCAATCATCGAAGACAGTGCGAAAACGGCCGGACCACTGAGCCCACGGTGCGTGAAGATCAAAGGCCCTGTCCACTCGTATTTTTGGCTTGTCTTCACTCTGAGTTGTGCTTTTTTAAGGGAGACTCCCGCCAATTCTTTGACCCATTTTTCTTGAACGATGAAGGAGTTCAGACTCGGAGCTAAGGGTGTGATGTGGTGACCCAAGGCCTCGGCAAAACTGTAGCCCTCGCCCGTGGAACCGGTGTGACGATAAGCCTGTCCACCCGTGGTGAGGATCACTTTGTCTACTTCTAAAATTTCTCCACTTTTTAGATGCACTTGGAAGCTTGTTCCCACTTTTTCAATACGTTGCGCTTCTTTTCGAAAAAGCACCTGGGCTTTGCGTTGAATCAACTCGGCTTCTAGGGCACCGACGATGTCTTTTCCGTCGTCAGAGCAGGGGAAAACCCGTCCGTCGTTTTCTGTTTTTAAAGGAACTCCGTGCGCTTCGAACCAATCCATCACATTTTGTGGGGAGAAACGATGAAAAGCGGATTGCAAAAATTTGCCTCCTCGCGGATAACGTTCGACCAAGGCTCTCAAGTCGTGAAACCCTGTGGTGACGTTGCAACGTCCTCCCCCTGAGATCAATACTTTGCTGCCCAAACCAGGGTTTTTTTCAAGCAAGGTCACTTCTGCCTCAGGGTTTATTTCTGCGGCGGCCACGGCTGCCATCATTCCCGCTGCCCCTCCACCAATGGTCAAGATTTTCATGGAGCTATTGTATAGGAAAAGAAAGCTTCTATACTAGTTTCGATCTTAATGGCTCTTATGAAGAAGATTTTTAACTTCCTTTTATTCCTTCCATTTTTAATCAGTGCTTGTGCTTCGTCTGAAACGCACTCCGCAGGAACGATTTTCACGACCAGCATTGAGAGTGAAGGCACGGGCGCGATTGCGCTTCAAATTCAACTCCCTCAAGAGGCACGCTATGAATCTGGATCTCCCGTTTTGGTTTATATTCCGACTTCGTTCACGCCGGATCGTACCGGCTTTGCTGAGTTGCAAGGGACTTCGGAGCTGGGCTTCGTTCAAATCACGCTGATGTTTCCGGGCAGGAACGATAAAGAAGGGCTGAGCAGTGAAGGGGAAGACGACTACGGAGGCGCGAGTTCTTTGCAGGCGATCAAGGACACTCTGCTGTTTGCGAACGATCAAGTGAAAGATGTGGATGGGTTCACTCTCTCGGAACTTTCTGAGCTCAGCATCAACACCGAGAATGTGGGCGTCTACGCCTTCTCTCATCCTGGGATTGCAGCAATGGACACCTTTGCAAGCTACGGCCAAGAATTGACCTTTGTGGATTATTTTGTGGGACGTGAAAACCCCACTGAGGATGTGCTTTCGTGTATGGAGGTGGGCTACAGTGACGACAAGAAGAAGCCGGTGTTCAATCCTTTGTACTCCTACCCTGAGTCGTACAGCAGTGACGGACTCAAAATGGACTATTCCACTGCTTGGTACGATTCAAAAACTCAAAATCCTTACTTGGATTTGAATGCGAATCATATTTTAGATGCTTCCGACTACGCTTTGGGCAGCAAAGTTCCGACTCTGTTTGAAAAGCGCGCCTATTCTGAGGCTTTGATCCAAGCTTTGTACGACAATGGGGCTTTGACTTTGGACAACTGGCCCGAGGACTTGATCACCCCAGAGGAAGCGAGTGAATGGTGGCCTGAGCGAGAAAGCTTGGGGCGCTACGACCGAATTGCGCAATTGATGCCGGATTTGAAAGTCATGTTGGTTTTTAGCAAGAATGATCACGTGCAAATCCTCAACGACAAACCTCATATTCATCAGGCTTACGATGGATTTACGGCCAACGACATGTGGGTTCGTCTGAATCCGGACGCCTCTTACTTGGACGCTTTGAAAGCCCAGTATTCTGATCATCCCGCCAACACTGAGCCGACAGACTGGGTGGATGCCGTGGATTGGGGAATGAACAATTCTTATGGCACTTCTTTTGGTCCTCTGGCTGGGGTGCTTGAAATGGCGGATCGCAGTGAGTCGAAGAACTGGAGCCCCGATTTGGATTCCCCTTTGTATCCTGTTGAACAAGTTGCACTATGAGCACCAATGAAAAAATTGTTCAGTTCTTTGAAGAGATCGCCGACATGCTCGATGTGCTCGGTGAGAACGTGTTTCGAGTTCGTGCCTATCGACGTGCCGCGGAAGTGGTTCGTGGGATGGGCGATCTGGAGAAACTGGTGAAAGACAAGGACGTGGATTTGGAGAAAACTCCGGGCATCGGGAAAGACCTGCATGCAAAAATTGTCGAAATTGTAGAGACGGGCCAGTGTGAAATGCACGAACGACTGATGAAAAAGCTCTCCCCGGGGATTTTGGACATTCTGCGTGTGCGAGGCATTGGACCTAAAAAAGTGAA
>CALRCE010000001.1 GCA_943354505.1 Candidatus Peribacteria bacterium | reverse complement strand
CGGTGTCGGTGTGAGCTCCTTCACTGTAAGCGTCGTTGATGGCGACCACGGTGACGGTTTGAGGGGTGCTCCAGTTACCGCTGGTGAAGGTGAGCGGTGTCGTGGCTGAACTTTGCCCTCCTGTGCCTAGGATGATGCTTAGGTCAGCGGTGGGCTGACTGGTCAGGACCACGGTGTAGGTGTCGTTTCCACTGCCTTCGTTCACGGCCACTTCACTTTTGCTCACGGTGACGCCCGCCGTGTCGTTGTCGACGTTGAGTGCTGCGACATCACTGGCGTTGGTTCCGTTGTAGCTGTTGTCGATTGAAGTCGCTGCAGCGGTGACGAGTGTGTAGGCGATGTCTCCGTCGTCTACAAAATCATCGACTCCAGTCACGGTGACGGTTTGAGGGGTGCTCCAGTTTCCGCTGGTGAAGGTGAGAGAGCCCGTGGAAACGGTTCCTTCAGTGACGTCGGTTGAAGAGAGGCCAAGGCTCACGTCCGCGGTGGGTTCCGAAAGAAGAACCACCGTGAAGGTGGCAGTTCCGCCCGCTTCGGAGGTGTTGCCAGAGATTGCACTCACGGTGATGCCGGCGGTGTCGTTGTCGGTGTTGGTGACGGAAACATCGGCTGGATTTTGTCCGTTGTAATCGACGTCATCTGAGCTGATCACGGCTGTTAAGATGCTGTAGGCCATGTCGCCATCGTCCACATCGTCATTCACTCCAGTTACCGTTACGGTTTGAGGGGTGCTCCAGTTGCCATTGGTGAAGGTGAGAGAGCCCGTTGAAACAGTTCCTTCACTGGTGTCTGAAGAAGAAATTCCGATGCTCACATTTGCCGTTGGCATTGCTGTGAGCACCGCAGTGAAGGTAGCGGTTCCACCGGCTTCAGTGGTGTTGCCTGAAATGGCAGAAATGGTGACGCTTCCATGGTCGTCGTCGGTACAAGAGACGGTGACGTCATTTGGATTTAAGTTGTTGTAATTTGAGTCATCGGAGTTGGCGGCTGCGTTGATGATAGAGAAGCCAATGGTTCCGTCGACCAGGATGTCGTCCACTCCGGTCACGGTGACGGTCTGAGGGGTGCTCCAGTTTGCCGAAGTGAAGGTGAGTGAGGCAGGGGAGACGGTTCCTTCGCTGGTGTCTGAGGAAGAGATTCCGATGCTCACATCGGCGGTGGGCTGAGCCGTCAGGACAAGGGTGTAGGTGGCGGTGGTCCCTGTTTCTGCAACAGTGCCAGAAATGGCGCTCACGGTGAATCCGGAGCTGTCGTTGTCGGTGTTCGTGACGGAAACGTCACTTGGATTGATCGGGTCATAATTTGGGTCGGCGGTGTTGTCTGCATTCACGGTGACGAGAATGGTGTAAGCCATGTCGCCGTCATCGAGAAAATCGTTTATTCCAGTACTCGTTACGGTTTGTGGAGTTGCCCAGTTCACGGTTGTGAACGTGAGTGTGGAGCCAGAGGTCACCACTCCTTCGGTGGCATCACTGCTTGAGGCGTTGACCTCTACATTTCCTGTGGGTTGCGTGGCTAGGACTACGGTGAAAGTGGCGGTTCCGCCCGCTTCGGTGGTGTTGCCCGAAATGGCAGAAACGGTGACGCTCGCGGTGTCGTTATCGGTACAAGAGGCAGACACGTCGTTTGGGTTGAGGCCGTTGTAAGCATTGTCTGTCGACGTTGCTGCTGCGTTCACGAGTGTGAAGCCGATGTCGCCGTCGTCCACGTCGTCATTCACTCCAGTTACGGTTACGGTTTGAGGGGTGTTCCAGTTTCCGCTAGTGAAAGTGAGAGAAGCCGCTCCTACGGTTCCTTCGGTGGTGTCTGAAGAAGAGATTCCGACGCTCACATCTGCCGTGGGTTGGCTCGTGAGGACGAGAGTGTAAGTGTCTGTTGTTCCTGCTTCACTCACGACCGTGGTTCCGCCCGATTGTGTTACGATGAAACCTACGGTGTCGTTGTCGATGTTGGTTGCTGAAACGTCGCTGGGATTCATGTTGTTGTAGCTGCTATCCCCTGAGCTGGCCGAGGCGGTGACGAGACTGTAGACAATGTCTCCATCATCGAGGAAGTCATCGACTCCGGTTACGGTTACGGTTTGAGGAGTGTTCCAGTTGCCGTTGGTGAAGGTGAGAGAAGAGGTTCCCACGGTTCCTTCAGTGGTGTCTGAAGAAGAGATGCCGATGCTCACATCTGCGGTGGGTTGTGTGACCAAAACCACGGTGAAAGTGGCGGTGCCGCCGGCTTCGGTGGTGTTGCCCGAAATGGCTCCTACCGTGATTCCTGCGGTGTCGTTGTCGATGTTGGTGACGTTGACGTCTATGGGGTTAATGCCGTTGTAATTTGTGTCGGCAGAGCTTGCCGCCGCTGTGATAATGGAGTAGGCAATGTCTCCATCATCCATGGCGTCATTCACACCGGTGACGGTGACGGTTTGAGGGGTGCTCCAGTTGCCGTTGGTGAAGGTGAGCGAAGCGACTCCCACGGTTCCTTCAGTGGTGTCTGAGGAAGAAATGCCGATACTCACATCTGCGGTGGGTTGAGTGGCTAGGACCACGGTGAAAGTGGCTGTTCCTCCAGCTTCGGTGGTGTTGCCAGAAATAGAAGAAGGGATGATGGCGGGGGCAACGAAACTCCAGCTGGTGTTGTTCAGGCTGTTTTGACATCCGTTTGAACAGACGACGCCGCTTGCGTTGAGGTTGTTGCTGTCTTGAACGTCTAAAAAGGAGACGAGACGAGTGCCTTGAGGATCTACACTGGCTTGAACACTAGGAGTAGAACTTCGAAGGTTCAACAACTGACCTGACGCTCCATTCAGCGTGAGAGTGCCGATGAAGGTCTGAGTGGCTCCAGCGGGGAAGGTGAGCGTGGCGGCGGAGGCAACCGATTTTGTGAAATGGTTGAAGGTGGTGGAGCCGCTTAAGTTTTGATTGGTTCCATTCATGACCACGGTTCCACTGTTGTGAGTGAAAGTTCCCGCAGGGTGCAAGAAATTGCCTGTGATGTTCATTGTGCTTGGAGCTTTGAACTCACCGGAGTTGAGGCTGAAATTCCCTAAAATATTGAGTGAAATGGCAGCATCGGCACTGTCTGCGGCATCGGTCATGTTGATGCTGAGAGTGTAGTAGGTCCAACTCTTCACGGTGAAGTTCTGTCCCGTTCCATTGGCGTTGCCCACGTATTCCACGGTACCCGAATCGGTGTCGGGGGTGAGGGTCACGACTTCGGTGCCTTGTAGTCTTAGTGTGGCGAGATTGTTTAAGGTTCCGGTCACGGTGAGGTTCTGTCCGTTTAAGCTTAAGATCCCAGAACTTAAAGTGAGATTTGCACCGATGTTCAAGAAGCCCGGCATCAAAAAGACAGTGCCGCTCCCTCCTGCGATTTCAAGATTTTGATAGGCGTAGGCTTTGAGCGTGTAAGGCCCAGAACCTCCCATGTAACGCACCGTGCTGCCTGTTTGCAGTTGGGGATTCCCACCGTTGGTGGTGATGCTTTCAGCTCCTTGCATCTCTAGTACGGCACCACTTGCGACGATGAGCGTTCCGCTGGTTCCATTCACGGTGAGGCTTTGCCCATTGAGCGCCAGGGTCCCGGCTTGAACCAAGAGGTCTTGGTTTGCTGCATTCAAGGTCAGAGCAGACGTGAGCAGACTCACTTTTCCTGCTGATTTGTTCACGGTGACATCTCCGTCGAATACGGCAGAAGCGCCACTGAGGATGGTGAAATTCTGATTGTTGCCACCTGAAAAAGTTAGGGCGCTTGTCCCTCCGTCAAAGCCTGAATCCAGGGTCACATCCCCGTCGGCCATTAATTTCCCGACGTTGAACGAGCCATTGGTGAGCGTGAGAAGGCCCAGGGTGTGCAAGTCGTCTCCAGTGCCAAGGTTGAGGTTCCAGTTTGAAGTTCCATTGAGTGTGAAATTGTTGAAGGTCTCAGAGTTTGTAAAATCCCAGTTTTTATGGCTACCCGCCAAATCAGCTAAAAAGGTCCCGTTGTTGTGGTTGAAGGTTCCGCCGGCGGTGTGAGTCCAGTTGTTGCTCACGCTCATGGTGTTGGTGGTGGCGTTGAAGGTTCCACCCGACAACGTGAAGTTGTCGTTTAGATTGAAAATATTGGATCCAGTCATCCACGTTCCTCCTGATTGCGAGAAAGGGGCGTTGAGAGTGAGGGCAAAAGTCCCTGGGTTGAAAGAACCGTTTTGCAAGTCCAGCGTTCCTGCTGTTGTAAAGTCAGAGTTCAAGATCACGGTTCCTGAGGCTTTATTGATTGTCGTGGGAGTGTCCCATCCTACGTAGCCGTTGAGATTGAAGTTTTGGTCGAGGGTGCTGTTTTGGAATTTGAAACTTGCGGTATTCCCTCCGTCAAAACCCACTCCAACCGAAACGTTTCCTCTTGCCTCCACCGTTCCGGTTGCAAATCCTCCGTTGGTGAGTGTCATTGTGTTTGTGGCGATCAAAGTGTCTCCGGATGCGACGGTCAGCGTCCAGTTTGAGGATCCGTTGAGCGTGAAGATGTTGAAGGTTTCTGAGCCGGTGAAATCCCAGGTGGAGTGGCCACCCAAGTCTGCGACCATGGTTCCACCGTTGTTGTTGAAGGTTCCTCCCACATTGTGGGTCCAGGCGCCACTCACGCTCATGGTGTTGCTGGTTGCATTGAAGGTCCCCCCCGAAAGGGTGAACGAGCTGTTGAGGTCAAATATGTTAGAACCTGCACTCACGATTCCTCCTGATTGATTGAAAGCTCCTCCGATGGTCACCGTGAAGTTGCCTTGTTCAAAGGTTCCACTTTGTAAAGTGAAAGAGGAGCTCGTGGTGAAGTTGTTGGCGAGGGATACCTTTCCAGACGCTTTATTGATGGTGATGGGTAGGTTCCAACCGTTGTAGCTTGTGAAATCTAAACTTTGATCGGCGGTGCTGTTTTGAAATTTAAGGTTTGCTGTGGAAGAGCCTCCGTCAAAAGTGGAGGCTACACTCACATTCCCTCGTGCCTCTAGAGTCCCGGTTGAAACAACTCCATTGGTCAGTGTCAGTGTGTTTGCAACGATGAGGGTGTCCCCACTGGCAATGGTGAAGGTCCAGGTTGCGCCTGCATTGAAGGTGAAATTGTTGAAGGTGTCTGACCCAGCAAAATCCCAAGTGGAGTGGCCCCCTAAATTGGCGGTGACCTGTCCATTGCTGTGGTTGAAGCTTCCCCCTGCGGTGTGCGTGAAAGTGCTTGAAATGTTCGTATTGTTGCTGCTCGCGTTGTAGGTTCCTCCGCTGAGTGTGAAGGCACCTACGTGATTCATGACATTTGTCCCTCCAGCAAAAGTTCCTGCAGATTGGTTGAAAGAGTTGTTGAAGCTTGTTGTTCCTGCTCCGGAAGTGGGTGCGTTGAAGGTGGCACCGCTTAAAGTCACTGCTCCAGAATAAGTGGAAGTGGTGCTGCCGGCGGTGAAGGTTCCTTGTTGAAAGCTTGCCGTGCTGAAGGCCACGGTTCCTGCTCCTGCAAGGTTTACATTGGCGTTGGCGTTGTTGAGGGTCAAGGCGATGGAGCCGTTCCCCGAGTTGAGTGTCACGACGGAACTGGCACTTCCCGTCACCAAGAGGGCTGTAGACCCTCCGTCCCAAGTGCTGGCCATGTTTACAGTACTTTTGGAATCGATGCTTCCCGTGTTGCTGACTCCGTCTGTGAGGGTGAGGGTCCCGTTCACAATGACGACATCGCTTGTACCTATGTTCATTGTTTGACCGGCATTCTTTGCGACGGTGAAGATGTTGAGCGTGATGTTGTTGTTCACATCAAAGGCTGCTGTTGGTCCATCCACGACGATAGTTCCTCCGTTAGCAGAAAAACTTCCTCCTGAGATGGTCACATCGAAGTCGATGGTGAAGGTGCCGCTGGTGGAGGTGAAAGCTCCGGTTCCTGAAATGTCAAAAGTGTGTCCGCCACAGTTTCCGTTCCAGGTGATGGGTCCTGAGCCCCCGACGAAGGCTCCGGAGGTGATTGAAAAGTCTCGGTTGCTTCCACAGGTGTCATCGGCGATGTTCAGTGATCCTGAACCGTGATTGACCGTTCCACCACTGATGTACAGCCCTTGTGTGATGGTGGTGTTGCCGTCTCCTAGATTCCAGGTTCCTGCTGAAGTCGTGAGTTTGTTGATGGTGAGACTGACCCCACTCGCCATGGGTGTGTTTGTGGCGCTGGCATTCGTGACGTTGAAGGCTTCAATGTTCCCAACGGCAGCAGAATAATCAATGTTTTGAGCACCCGAGCCATTCACATTGAACACGACGTTTGAGCCCGAAGTTCCGTCGTAAGTCGAGGCGTAGGTCACATTTCCTTTGACGGCGATGGCGGTGTCTGCGCTGATGCGGCCATTGGTTAAAAGCAAGGTGCCGTTCACGGTGAGGGCACGTCCGTTGGTGACGGTTGCAATAGCAGCATTGTTTTTATTGATGGTGAGGTTGTTGAGCGTGCCTCCTCCCGAGGGGATTCCAAGCGTAGCCGCTCCTCCTGTGAGTTCCACCGTTCCACTGTTGTGGGTGAAGGTCCCTGCACTCCAACTGAAGTCGATGGTTGTTAAAGTGCCTGAGGTGGAGGTGAAAGTTCCTCCCGAAACGCCAAAACCTGTCGCGCACGTTGTGGTGACAGAAATCGGCCCGCTGCCTCCTGTGAAGGTTCCTGAGCTGATGGTCAAGTTGTTTGAGCTGCAGCTGCCTGCTCCTACCGTGAGACCTCCACTGGATTGGATATACGTTCCTCCGGCGATGGTCAGGTCTGTGGCAGTGACGGTGTTGCCATCTCCTTGAAAAGTACCTGCATTTAGGTTGAAGGCCGTGCTCACCGTGAAGGAGCGTGCTTGAGTGATGGTTCCTGTGTAGCCTGAATTCATGTTCAAAACTGCCACTGTTCCTTGAAAACTGTTGTCGATGGTGGCACCTGTAACAGCAGTGGCATCAAAAGTCGCGGTGTCTCCGCTCCCTGGACAGGTGTCGCCAGACCAGTTGGCACAATTGCTCCAGTTTTGATCTAATATGCCCCCTGCATCCCAGGTGCGAACGGCAGCCGAGGCCATTTGGGTGCCCATGAACTGAATCGAAAGGGCGGCTACGGTGAAAAAGAACGTTTTTAGAAAAAAGGTAATAGGGAGGCGCATCGGGGTGTGGAGGTGTTTAGGCTGATCTGATTTTACGGGTTCAATAAAAATGATCAAGCTCGTTTGATCCATTTTTGCTTACAAAAAAATTAAATCTGTTTTGCCTCGAGTAGGTCTCGCACCTGAGTGAGCACGGCGGTGTTGTAGGCGTAAGGCATGCGTTTGGGCCCGAGGATTCCGATGATGCCTTCGTAGCCGTCGTAGGTGTAGTGGGTCAGAATGATGGAGCAGCTTTCAATGCCTTGCAGGGCGTTTTCTTCCCCGATGAGGATTTTGGGTTCGCTGTCCACTTCGATTTTTCCTAAAGAGCTGAGGAAGTGACTTTGATCTTCGATCACTTCCATCACTTGGCTGGCTTTGAGCGGTGCGTCCATGAACTCGGGTTGGCGCAGCATTTTAGAAAAGCCCATGAAGAAGGTACGGTTGTTGTCGGGGATGGTGGCGAAGGCCATGTTCGGACTGGCCTGTGACAACAGTGCCACGGCTTCGTGCACGCGCTGCTTTGCATTTTCACTGCGGTGTTGATGAAGGAGGGAGTCGAGGGTTTTGTGTGCCAAGGTTTGAGCCATGCTGAAGTCCGCGAGCTCGTCCACGTAAAGGCGGTAGCCTTTGTCGGTGGGCACGCGACCCGCGGAAGTGTGGGGCTGCATGATGAGGCCTGCTTCTTCTAAATCGGCCATGTCGTTGCGCACGGTGGCGGGGCTCACTTTAAAATTGTAGGTCAAAATGATGGTTTTGGAGCCCACCGGTTCTGCCGTTTGAACAAAGTGTTCAATGATGGCACTTAAGATTTGATTTTTTCGGTCGTCGCTCATGTTCTTAGTTTAGCACACTACTGGCGACTGCCCATGTAGGCGGCGAGGTCGATGCAACGCAGAGAATAGCCCCATTCGTTGTCGTACCAAGCCAAGACTTTGACCAAGTTTCCGGTTTTGCCAAGCACTTGTGTTTCGAGCGAATCGAAAATGCTGGAGCGGTTGTCGCCTTTGAAATCCATAGAGACGAGCGGTTGATCGGTGTAGCCGAGGAAGCCTTTCATTTCACCTTCGGCAGCGGCTTTCATCGCCGCATTCACTTCTTCGGCGGTCACATCCTTGTCCAGTTCCACCGTGAGATCGACGAGAGAGACGACGGGGGTCGGCACGCGGATCGCGATGCCGTGGAGTTTTCCTGCAAGTTCAGGCAGCACGAGTCCAATGGCTTTGGCGGCTCCGGTGGAAGTCGGGATCATGTTCATGGCGGCGGCGCGAGCGCGGCGCAAATCTTTATGGTCGTTGTCGGTGAGGTTTTGATCGTTGGTGTAGGAATGAATGGTGGTCATGAGTCCGCGTTTGATTCCAAAACTTCGGCTCAGCACTTTGGCCACGGGAGCGAGACAGTTGGTGGTGCAGCTGGCGTTGCTCACCACAAAGTCTTTAGCCGGATCGTAGTCCGTGTGGTTCACGCCCATCAATAAAGTGTGATCGATTTCGTCTTTGGCGGGAGCCGATATCATCACGCGCTTGGCTCCAGCTTGAATGTGTTTGGAGGCGCCTTCTTTCGTGGTGAAGGCTCCGGTGCATTCGATCACGAGGTCGATGTTCAGGTCCTTCCAAGGTAATAAAAGAGGATCGCGGTTTTGAACCAAGATGGTTTCTTTTCCGTCCACAATGAGTTTGCCTGGGACTCCTTCGATCTTCATGGGCAAGGTGCCGTAGTTGGAATCGTACTTTAAAAGTTGAGCGGTTTGTGCCGGGTCGCCCAAGTCGTTCACCGCCACGATGTCGATGGTGGGATTCATCAAATTTGCTCGGAAGATCATTCGTCCGATTCGTCCAAAGCCATTGATTGCAACTCGCATGAGAGGAAGGGGTTAGCGCACTGAGGTGCGTGAGATTAATCGCCGAAAGTATAGCCATTTTTCCGCTGCCTTCAAGTTAGTTTACGAATAAATTGCGATCTTTGTGAATGCGGTAGGTTATTGCCCCGGCAAAGAGCAGCGTCAAGAGAGCACTGCCTATCTCACGAGGATCAACTCGCGAATTGTCGATGATCTGTGCACAGAGGCTCAAGACGCCCAGGCCTAAATCGATAATGAAGAGTACCTTTATTAAGGTGGGCATGTACTTCTTCATTTTAAAGAAGCCGTAAGTGCTGAAGAAGCTTAGGCCTACAAAGAAGAGGCCGGGGACCCCCACTGCAAGCATGATTCCCAAGACTCTCTCGTCTCTCCCGAAGAAGCTGTATAAAAAGAGCAATCCTAGGCCTAAGGCACCGAGAATTCCGATAAAACCGATCGCATTGAGCACACCAAGAAAGGTGTAAAAACCTGGCCTTTTTGGTTTCAGCACATTCATATCTAAAGGTGCGGGAGCTTCAGGGGTAGGAATGAGATCCATGGAGCAGGGGGTGAAAAATTATAAGTGATCCGTGGTGAGTTCGGTCGGTTCTTCGCGGTGTTGTTTGGCGATGCTCATGTAAGAAGAATGAATCCAACGCTCTTCAGCGGTGCCGTCGCCCCAAGTGATGAGGTATTTCCAGGCCATGTCTCCAATGCCAAAGTATCCGAGAGCGGCTTCACTTTCTTCCGTTTGATTGCTGGCGGTGTAAGGCCCGATGAGGGTGGTTTCGCGTCCATCGTTTTCTCCATAAAAACGAGCCACGGCTTCGTAGTAGCCTTCTTCTTGAGTGATGAGCAGGAGGTCGCTTGGGGTGTTGTTCACAAACTTTAGATCTTGTTCGCCGGGGAAGACCGTGGCGTCCAGTCCGTCGCCGTAATCGTTGTAGTACACCACGTAAAGACTGTGAGGGCGTTGCTCGGTGAATTCGAGCGCGGCGTCGAGCGCGGCGCGGTAAATAGTGGTGGACACTTGGCACACGCCTCCGGCGGGAGCCTTTTCGAGCTTTGTTCCTTGAAAAATGGTGTAGGCTTGTTTCCATCCGCCGCCTTCAATGGGACCTAAAAATTCCACGTACGAAAATTCGGCTCCGGCGGGAATCACGATGCCGTTGAACTTTTCGTTCAGTGCTTTTTCAATGTTGAATTCGCGTTCAGGCGAAGAGCCCCAAAAGGTGGTTTTGCCTTCGGCGAGTTCTTGGAGAGGGCCGAGGTCGAGTCCGGTTTGGTTGAGGATTTTCCCTTCGGTTCGTTCCACAGGAACCTCTTGAGCTGTTTGTCCTTCTTGGATGGTCTTTATCAGAGCGACTTCCAAAAGCAGAGTGTTTACTGTTTTTCCTTGAGCAATGCTTCCTTCGAGGTCGACTTTAAAGGCCTTGCCACTTTCTTGATTGTTTTCTTGACCCTCGGCTACTTTTAAAAGAGTGAGGTCCTGGGCGTCGCCGTTGATGAGCTCCTCAGCCGTGGTGAGGACGTAGCTCATGTACTCGGGCGTGAGTTTCATCTCAAGTCCCGCTTCTGTTTTTGCAAAAGTCAGGTCTTTGAGTTGAGTGGGCAGCACCCAATCCTCTCCATCTAAGGTCAGCACCACTCCTTCTTTTAAGAGTTGCTCGACTTGGGCACTGCGTGGAGCCAAGTCTTCTTCGGTGAGGGTCGAGTCTTCAAAGTTGCTGAGCAGCACATCTGCGCTGAGCTGCAGCTTGTTTTCTGCAGGCATGATGCTGAGTCTTTTGTTTTCGTATTTAAAATGTGCGTTGGTGGGTGAGGTGCTGGCGAAGAGTTTGCTTGCCGTGGACTCCACTTGGTTCTCCCAGGTCAGCGCTTCTTCGTTTGCAGGAAGGTCGGTGAACCACGTGCTGAAGGAGGTCCAAAAGGCGAAGGCAAAAAGAAACATGAGGCGGATGGATTTGGATGAGCGCAGCCTAGCATAAAGGTCAAGTTTCTGGTACAATGAAATGATGTTTTCACTATTCAGAAAAAAGAAATCGGGGTTTAAACATTTTGCCACCATTTTGGTGACCGCTGCGGCTGTGGTGCTTTTCTGGAGGGGAGTTTGGGGGATTTTGGATCACTATCTTTTCCCAGAAAATCCCATGCTCAGTTATTTGATCTCTCTTTTGTCAGGACTTTTTATTCTTTGGCTCGACGACAAAGAAATCTCTGAGCTGGAGTATTGATGGGTGAGTGAATTCACACCACTAGGGCTAGTGGCTGGGCCTAAAATAGTGCCACAAATTGCTTAGCTTGTTCAAATTAATTGCACAACTGCTTTTTGAAGTACGCAAGCTTTTCTTCTTGCCGAAGATGCCCCATCATTAACAGGTTAAAATTGTCCAGCATTTACTTTTATGTGGGTACAAATTGTACCCAAAGTTTATTCGTTTGTTTAAATAAAGATTGACGCGGAGTTTAGTCCGACTTAGGGTGATCTCACTACCCACGCACGTTCAAAAAACTTATACAAGGCTGTGCAACAAATTTATCCAGAGGTTTTGACTCAAGGTGAAGGGCCTGTGACTCCGCGTCACGACCCGGTGCTCCTCACGGAATGCATCCAGTACTTGAATCTAAAACCCGGGATGATCGTTGTCGATTGTACCTTGGGCCTCGGAGGCCACTCGTGTGAACTGCTCAAAGCGGTTTCACCCGGAGGGCATCTGTACGCCTTTGAGAAGGATGAACGCAATCTAAAGGTCGCTCAAAAACGACTGGAAGAAGTGGCTAGCGAAGTCGGAGGAACGTTTACGATTTTCCACGACTCATTCAGTTCTTTGACAGATCGGCTCAAGAGGGAAGGGGCATCCCGAGCGGATGCGATTCTCTTTGATCTAGGACTCTCCTCCCCACACGTTGATGACGCCGAGCGCGGTTTCTCCTTTCTAAAAGAAGGCCCCCTCGACATGCGTTTTGATCCACGCCAGACCAAAACGGCTGCGGATGTGCTCAACACTTACACGGAAAAGGAGCTTGCGGATGTGTTCTTTTACCTCGGTGAAGAACGTGCCTCCCGTAAATTGGCTGCTGCGGTGATTCATGACCGGAAACAAACGCCGTTCACATCCACCTTGCAGTTTGCAGAATTCGTCAGTCGTGTGCTGGGTAGAGGAAAACCGGGACGTCATCGTGCGACCCAAATATTTCAGGCACTTCGAATGGAAGTGAACGAGGAACTTATGGCCCTGGAGCTTGGTCTCAATCAAGCGATTGAGCTTTTAGCTCCTCACGGACGCGTGGTTGTGCTGAGTTACCACTCTCTTGAAGATCGCTTTGTTAAGCAGACCTTCAAGCAATTCGCCACAGACCTCCGCGATCCGACTGACATATTTGGAGCCAGAGTCCTTAGATTGAAGAGCCTTTCCCTCTTGACTAAAAAGCCGATCTTCCCCTCGAAAGAGGAAAGCACCCGCAATTCGCGGTCTCGCAGCGCCGTTTTACGGGCCGCTGAAAAATTATAATCCCAACGCTCTCACACGCTCATGCCTGCTTTACTTTCTTATCTTCCCGCTTCGCTTCAAGCGCTGTTCTCGCGTCATCAAAAACTGAGTCTTGCCTCCATTGGAGTGGTTTTGGTTCTTGCGATGACGGTGATGGGCATCATTTCACTCGCGATGCTCAATGGGCAGGCGATGAATGGTTACACTCTCAACGAATTGGAACAAGAACGTCAGCAATTGGTGGAAGATGGAGAAATCACCGACATGCTCTCGCTCCGCTCTCGCTCTCTGGAAGTGATTGCCGCGGCTTCGGCTGGGATGGTGAAGCCGGAACAAACTGAAATAACCTATGTATTGCCGGTCACCGTGGTGGCGAAGAACGATTCCGAGTTTGGATATTAACAACGAAACCCATAATTATGGGGTTAAGGGGAAATCACAAAAAACCCTCTGGAAGACGAAAGTCCACCTGAGGGTTTTTTGTTGTGAGGCCAAGGCTCTTGTAAAAGTGCGCTTTTTGTGCTACTATGAATGGATTTACAAAAACAAACACGTATGGGCTTCGAATCTCTCAAACAAAATAATCCATCTGTAGATAAGATGCTTGCTCGCTACGAAGATCGTGCGGGTCGAGGTCTCATCGAGAAGAAAGAGATGGAAAGAACCTTTGGGATTGTAGATAAAGCGCTCAAAGGAATGAAGGATCGTCTTAAAGATCCTGCTTTTGTTAAAACTTTGACTAAGGAGGATTTCTATAATCTTTCCAATGCGTGGAGAGCCTGGGGGAATGACAAGTACTTTCCTGATCCCGATCAACGTCGTGAATTGGCTACGGTTTTGATGGATAAGGCTAGCGATAAGAAAAAGGACAGAGCTCTCACTTATGCTCGACAAATTTGGCGTACTGAGATGAGTGCCACTATTGTAGATCTCTTAAGTAAAGATCCTACAAAGGGGATGGGTGATAGGTCCAGCATTGTCGAAGCAATGATGGCTTCACAGATTGTGAATAAAGGGGAAGACTCTCCTTCTGAAGCACTCATGGTTTCAATGCATTTGGATGCTGCTATTAAGGACAAAGCAACTCGTCAGAAGTTGGCTTCTGAAATGTCTGCATCGAAATACACTAAAGAGAAGCCGCTTTATGCTTTGGGCACCGATATGAGCAAAGCATTGGGAGATCGACATATCACGGATTTTCGTGTGACTGTGGGCGGAGACTTGCTTTCGATCCCTGAGGATATGCGGGAGAGTTTGGCTTTAAAAAATGTGGTTTTCCGTTTTGATGAAAATCGTGTTTATGCGCAAATGTCCAATGGTTGCCAAGGAAATCTTGTGATCATTGATCTTGAGAATGGGCCAGCGCCTAAACCTAAACCTGAGCCTGATCCTGATCCAAAGCCTGAACCCGAGCCAGAACCTACACCAGAACCTACACCAGAACCCACACCTGATGTGGAACGCAAAGGTCCTGACGACCTTTATATCCACACCACTGATAAGTCTGGGAATCTTGTTCCAAGCTCTGAACAGTTTGACGAGACGACGGACGTGGCCTTGGTTTCTAGCGAGCTCATTGACCAATATACAACCTTAGGTATCCAACCTTTCTTGGAAGGAATGGAGGCACTGCCTGATCCCCAGAAACAAGTAGTGCTTGACAACGTGTTCGATGAAATTGGCGAGCATGATCCTGCTTTGGCGGCCCAACTTTTGCAAGACATCATTGAAAATCATTCTAATGCCATGCGTGCTGGAGTCCTTAGGAAAATGGATGAAAACATTGCGGCCGCTCCTAACCAGGATACTAAAGATTTCTGGGAACTTCAAAAAGCCTTGCTTTCTGGAGAACACGAGAATGGAGATCCACTCAAAATCGAACAAATGATGGCCAAATTGGATGCCGTGGATTCTGCGAACATTGCACCTGATTTACAGGAAATGCTCAAGGCCAATCGTCGATGTCTCGAATTCTTTGTCAAACGACCTTTGGGCTTGGACATGGTGGAGACTTCTCTTCGTATGGTTCAAGAAACCTTGGACTCTGGCGACCGAAAAGACTTGGAAGCATTGGTGCATAAATCTCGTTCAGAAGTTGCGGAAGAACTCAATGGCGGAATGGACAATGATGAAGAAACCTATCTTGCTTCTATGCATGTGATGGAAGCGCTCCGTCTCGCTCTGACCTACGTCTATCCTAAGGACATGATGGCTGGAAACGACATTCAAAACCCGGTTAAGCACTACTACGAATTGATTAAGAATGGAACTTTGGATCATGTGGACATTGACGCTCCAAGTCCCACATCGGGTTATGTAGAGTCTGTGGACGATCCTATGGGAGGTCAATCCTTTCCTACCGGTGGGACCATCGAATTCAATACGATGTTTATCGATCGTGCCAAGGAGTTCGATCTCTTTGACCAATACCAGTCTGGCGATGAAGCGCTCGGAGAGAGCGCCTGGACCAATGGATGGCAAGGTTCCGATGGGTCACTCATGAAAGACTTTGGGGGAATCATCAACGGTTCTGACCACGTCTTTAACGGTAAACTTTTTGAGGAGGGTGGACAGTTGGGTGGTTCTGAAACACTTTATATTGAGAAGATTCAGGCTTTGAGAGCTTTGGGTCGTTACGATGAGGCAAGAGACCTATGCATTCAAATCTTGCAAGCTAAACTGGACGCTAAGAAGAAACTCACGGATCCAGAAATTGAGGCTCGCACTGATGAACTTGCTAAAGATTACATGACTAAGATTCGTGCTCAGGTGCGTACGTCGCTTGAGGCGCAAGGAATCACGTCGAGTGCCAATGTGACGAGCATTCCTCGTTTAGACGGACATGGAAACTACGCCAACTTGGACGATCTTATCACCGATCGTGCTCGTCAGGCGCTTCGTCACCGTGCCGAAATACAATTGGAAGGGGAAGTGGGTGCGCTCTACTTTGAGGGTGGAATAGGCACTGCAACAGAATTTGAAAAAGCGACGTATGCCAATCTTTCCGACCTTAATGGGTACGGTAACTTGGACATGCAAGAAGAGAACTTTGACCTTGCAGCGGACATTGCAAAGACTGTTGCTGAAATCGTGATCATCGAAGTGGCGACTGCCGGTATGGGCTCGTTTGCCGCGGGTGCAGTCGGTGCCGCAGAAATTGCTGGCGCTGGAACTCGTGCCTTCCGTCTTGCAGAAATGTCTGGACTTACTCGTGGTGCGTACCGTGCTGGAGAAGCATTGCGCGGAGCGCGTGCGGTGGGTTCTTTTGAAAGAGGAATCGGTAGCGTTATGCTTGGGCAATCTCGTTTGGCTATGGCTGGACGCAACGTACTTCATGCCACGACTTTCGTTGAAGCTCAGCATTTGATGCACGGAGGAACACTCCATCCTATTGATGACTTTCCTCAAACCGCTTATGAAATCGGTTCCATGACAGTGACTTTGTATGCCCTTGGTAAGACTCAACAATTCTTACGTGGAGAAACGGTGGGTGCTCAACGTGCCGCTCTTGCGGCCAAAGGAGGACCTGCTTTGTCTAAACTCAATCCTATTGATCAATTGGGAAGAGTGAGTCGTAGTATTGGAGACGCGAATGCTGCCCTTTCTCAAATGGGACCCACTGTCCCTCTGGGACGCCTTAGCTTTACTGCTGGTCAAGCGGGTGCAAGTGCTGCTGAAATCACTGCCGAAGTGATTGCCATGCATAAAGTGGGTGAAGCTCAACAGTGGCTTGCTACTGAAAAGGATACACCTTTTGGTAGGTATCCCGGTTTGATCAGTAAGACTCAAGCTGAAGCCATGGAAGAACCTGAAACTTGGAGAAGTTGGGCTCACGACGCAGGAGTTGTGCTTGGTTTGAGAGCGTGGGGAGGTGTTCAGAAGCGCTCTAATAGCGTTTACCTTTCTGGTGGATCAGATCGAGATGCAATGAGGATGTTTAGACGTCAAGGGTCTGAAACTTTGAAAAAAGATCCGAAAGCGAAACTGGATCATTATAGGGAGATTGATGGTTATTTTTCTAGACAAGAAAAGGGTTATATGAAAGAGGTTGAGAGGTTCTCCAAAGAGGCTGGCGAGATGGACCCGAACTGTGAACTTTCAGTTTGTATTCCAGTTGCTGGACACCAAGAAGGAGCAAATATCTATAGAACTCTTGAGGGATTTAAAAACCAAACTGCTCCTAAGGAAAAGTTTGAAGTTGTACTCATGGTGAATCATCCGGACGTCGATCCTTCTGGAAGAGCGGTGAAGCCCGATCAAACCATGAATGAAATTGCGCGTTTCCAAAAAGATAATCCAGATATGCGCATTAGGGTGATCTACAAAGTCTTTCCCCTTGCAGAAGCTAAAATTGGAACCATTCGTAAACTTGCAAATGATGTGGCTATGTACCGTCATCATGCGAGAGGTGAAGGAGCAAAAGATCTTATCTTGGTGAGTAATGATGCCGACATGAAAGGTATCTCACCAAAATATATTGAGGCTATGATTGAGTCTTTCGATGCTAAGCCCAATGTGGATGCGATTAGGGGTGAACTAGACTGGGACTTAGAATCTTATGCTAGTAATCCAATGGTCCACATTGGAACTCGTCTTTTCCAATACTTGGGTATTTATGGCAGATCTCGTTCCGGTGGAATGACTTCCAGTGGAGGTAACTTTGCTTATCGTTCTAGTATTTACTCTGCCGTTGGAGGACATGCCCGGATGGGTGGAGGCGAAGATGTTTTAATAGGTCAAATGATTGTTGGAGCGAGAGGTACAAAAGATGCGCTTGCTCATGGAGCATCTTCGTCTACGAGAAACTTTTCTTCTGCCCGACGCGCTGAAGCAGCTGTGGCAAAGGGAGTATCTCCTGTTGAACAATGGGTTGCTGGTTTTGGTGCTTTTGATTCAGTAAGGACTTACGAAATTAAGCCTGGAGAAAAAATCAACTATGATGATCCGGCTACTTTAGCCAAGTTTAAAGGGGACCTTGAGAATGTTGTGAACAGGACAATTGATGAGTATGAAAGAGGAGAGAAACAAGGCAAGGGAGCTGAAATGTACCGTAAATGTCTTGGACTGCTTGGTATTCAGTACAAAGTGGATGTTGTTGGTGGAAAGGAGACCATTGTGGTTACGAATATGGACCGTTTGGTGAATGGGCTTAAGGTTTACCAAGTTGAAGGACCCTTGATCCAGAAGGCTAAGTCTGGTGATGCAGCTGCAGCCAAAGAACTGAAGGACCTTAGAGAAAAACGTAGAAAAGGTACGACTTAAAGTGGCCTAAGTTACATGTGTGTTTAGTCTTACTTCATTTTACTTTTCATAGATATGAACGAGGATGAACATCAAGATGATGGTCAGCGTACGGGTTTGGATGCCGCTCCTGTTGTCCCTAGGAATGTCCCACTGCAAGGACCGCCTTCAGATTCTTTTGATCAAGCGGGTTTCCCAGTAGTTGGATTCGTTCAATCTTTTGCTCAGAGAGCTCGAGGTATTGATGTGGATCGGGTTGATGTAGAGAAATACGAAGGTGAAGAAGGCGAAGATTCGGTTGATGAAATTGGAACTCTTCCAGAAGATGCTAAGACAGCTCTTAAACGAAGAGGTTCAGAGACATTAAAGCGGGATCCGAAAGCGAAACTGGATCATTATAGGGAGATTGATGGTTATTTTTCTAGACAAGAAAAGGGTTATATGAAAGAGGTTGAGAGGTTCTCCAAAGAGGCTGGCGAGATGGACCCGAACTGTGAACTTTCAGTTTGTATTCCAGTTGCTGGACACCAAGAAGGAGCAAATATCTATAGAACTCTTGAGGGATTTAAAAACCAAACTGCTCCTAAGGAAAAGTTTGAAGTTGTACTCATGGTGAATCATCCGGACGTCGATCCTTCTGGAAGAGCGGTGAAGCCCGATCAAACCATGAATGAAATTGCGCGTTTCCAAAAAGATAATCCAGATATGCGCATTAGGGTGATCTACAAAGTCTTTCCCCTTGCAGAAGCTAAAATAGGTACGATCCGTAAGCTTGCTAACGATGTGGCTATGTACCGCCATCATGCAAGAGGAGAAGGAGCGAAAGATCTTATCTTGGTGAGTAATGACGCCGACATGAAAGGTGTTTCACCGGAATATGTTGGATCTATGCTTAAAGATTTTGCAGCGAAACCAAATGTAGATGCAATCCGTGGTGAACTGGATTGGGATCTTGAGGCGTATGCCAACAATCCAATGGTGCATATTGGAACGCGTCTTTTCCAATACTTAGGTATTTATGGCAGATCTCGTTCCGGTGGAATGACTTCCAGCGGTGCTAATTTTGCTTATCGTTCTAGTATTTACTCTGCCGTTGGAGGACATGCCCGGATGGGTGGAGGTGAAGATGTTTTAATAGGACAAATGATAGTTTCAGCGCGTGGAACGAAAGATGCTCTTGCCCATGGAGCTTCTTCATCTACGAGAAACTTTTCTTCTGCACGCCGTTCTGAAGCAGCTGTGGCAAAAGGAGTGTCTCCTGTTGAACAATGGGTTGCTGGTTTTGGTGCTTTTGATTCAGTAAGAACCTATGAACTCAAACCAGGAGAGAAAATCAATTATGAGGATCCAACTGTTGTGGCGAAGTTTAAAGTGGACCTTGAGAATGTACTCAACAGGACAGTTGACGTTTACGAATCTGGAGACCGGTTGGGCAAGGGAAGCAAGATGTACCGGAAATGTATTGGTTTGCTTGGTATTGAGTACAAAGTTGAGAAGCTTGGTGGCAAGGAGAAGGTAGTGGTTACAAATATGGATCGTTTGGTGAATGGGCTTAAGGTTTACCAAGTTGAAGGACCCTTGATCCAGAAAGCCAAGTCTGGTGATGCAGCTGCAGCCAAAGAACTGAAGGACCTTAGAGAAAAACGTAGAAAAGATACTGAAAGGAGAAGAAACAGGAGATTGGATCGAGCTTTGGGGGCATTCAACTATGCTCATTCACAGCCTGTGTTCAGGTCAACTGTTCCTAGATATACGCTCGCAGATCTACAAGCAAGCCATGAGAAGATACATGTTAACGAAGACTACGTAATGTGTAAGGATAGGTTCTTAGGCGCTTCTACGCGGTCTGTTTACTATGGATACAACTCTCGTACAAATGAACTTGTAGCTATGAAAATCCTTTCTGCTGAGGAAAGAGCTTTTGTTGCACGTGCAAATAAGTATCCTAGCGGGGTTCAAAATATTTTTGATTATGCTCAAAAGAAAGGTATTTCTGACCCTCATTTAGATGTTCCTTTGTTAGTAACGGACCCGGTTGACGGTCAATTGATTCAGGTTCATACACTTGCTTCTACAGATTTAGAAAAAGTAGTCGAAAGGCATGGTCCTCTGAATACGAAAAAAGCTTTGGAAGTGGTTATAAGAATTGCTTCTACGATTAGGGATTTAAATGATGAAGGAGTTTTGCATGCTGATATTTCTCCACATAATGTTTTAGTCGGATTTAATGGAGATGTAATCGTAGGAGATTTGGATGATGTCTCTATATCTAATGAAGGGTCGTTTGTGCGTGGTTTTGAAGGTATGAACCGTCATGTTTCACCTCCTGAATTGGGGAGAGAAGGCGTTACCCTTGATACATCAGTAGATACGTATGAGCTTTGTTGTACTTTTTACTTTCTGTTAACCGGCCAGTCTCCGTATTTTTCGCAAGTTGCGGATATTGAAGCTAGTCAAAGGAATTTGAAGTTAGCTCAACTCCATACTACAGGTAACTTTGAAATGCCTAGTGGCGTAGCTCCTTCAGTTAGAAAAATTTTAAAAAAGGGTATAAATCCGATAATCTCTAGTAGATATCGGAATATGGCGGATATGCTTGAGGACTTGTTAAAAGCTTATAATAACCTTTCATCTTGAGGCCCATTCCATTAACCCCACAGTCTTTCGAAGATATTACTCCCAGCTCTTTGAAGGGCACTGCTGATACTGCTGGGGGTAGAGCTTTTTTAAGGGCTCACTGTTTAACTGATGGACGTTTTGTTTTAGATCAAGATCATCCTCTCTATACATACCTCTGGTTTCGGGCCCATTATTTTTTTCGTGATGTTCCTATTACCGTTAATGGGCGTTTAGCTGTGTATGCCGATGGAAAGGAAGGTTGGTCCTACTACTATGCAGATGATGCGGCTCGGGAAATGCGTGTGCACATCAAGACTGGTGATCGTCTTGTGGAGGTTGTTGGGTCTACTGGATTGCCTGCAGAAGTCGGGAAGCTTAGCGATAGTACTAAACAGAGAGCAACTTCTGTTACTGTCTCAGAGGTTTCAAAGTCTGTGGAAGTAGAATCCCAGACTGCTGAATTGGAGACCTATCGGTTGGCCCTTTTAAAAGAAGTGGCTAGGAGAGGTCCTTCTCATGACTACACCACTTTCGTCGATTTAGTCCAAGCAGCTGCACACCTTCACGAGAATCCGTGGGGACGTTTTAGTTTGGATGCTCAGCGAAGGGCGGATCATTCAGAGGCGAGAGGTACAGTCTCTCATCGCAGTCGTGACGAACAAAATGGTTATCAGAAAGGAGCTATTCTTTTCCTTTCGTTCCTCCATGCTTTAGACTCCCTCAAAGGTGGTACTTTGGACTTGGAGGAGATGCGAAGAAGAATTGCTGTTCTTAGAGTGTTCTTAGGGGAGTTTGACTCTATGCGTCGCTTGCCGACCTTAACGCCTCTTCTGGCGGCCAATGAGTGGCTTTCTATCCCCGTGCCTTTTCCCGAGAAAGGAACTCCTAAGAATCGTTTGGAGTGGATGACTGAAGAGGAAACCTTTGTCGATGGATTTTTTGCAGACTTAGACACCGCTTCGCCTTCAATGCCTGAACGGGTCAAGGCAAAAAGAATGGAGGCTGGACTTTTGTACGCTAAAAGCCATGGATGGGAAGCCGCTCATAAAGCCTTTGGAGAAAGATTTGTAGGACCCTTTGAACTGGGTTTACTTATGAAAGAGGGTGTGGATCCAGTGCTTCCTAAAACCTTTCCGAACCCTCAAGAAATAGAAAGAGGAGTTAAGTTGGGTGCCAATTTAATTTACCTCCCTGCAAACCCGAGCATGGGTGAGGAATCTCACTGGCTTATGTCTATGCCGGGTCACCTTCCTTCCACTCGTGAACAAAATGTGGTGGTGCAGGCCAGAGAGCTGCGGGATTTTTTATTCAAAGCGGGCTTCCTTTCTCCTGCTGAGAGTGCTCAGTGTTCAAATGCAGCCCTCCAAGCTCTGGGCGCGACGATGCTGAGAGATCCCAATGCGGGGATGGAACAACTTAGGAAATTACCTGTAGCTAAAGGGTTTCACACTCTTCAAGAAATCGACGTAATGCACAGGGATTGTTTGAGTCACGTGAGGTCATTCTTTGAGCGCAATGGCCTTCTCACTACCGTTAAGAGAGAAAGATACAATGAAGATTGCGAAGTCACTCTGACAAGACCCAAGGAGACACGTGGATTTACTTCCCAAGATACAGGTACCTTAGCTTCTGACCGTGTTCAGGTCATTACCAACTATCTGCCCCACGATAGAAGCCTTGGTCGGTTTTGTTTAAAGTCTCCAATGGATTCCTCTGCTCCAGGTTGGAGAGGGGAATATCCTATTGGCGTGAGGCCTGTTTTAGGTCGTTGGTTTTGAAGTGAGCTGCACATGATTCGGATCCATCCAGAAGAATTCCCAGATGTGTCCGTCGAGGTCTTGGATGGCCCGGGCGAACATGAAACCGTGGTCTTCAGGTTCGCGGGCGATTGTTGCACCTGCAGCGAGGGCTTTGTCTGCCATCTCATTTACGCGGTCTTTGCTTTCAAAGGAGAGGGCGAGGAGCACTTCGGTGGATTTTTTAGCGTCCACGATCTCCTTTTTTGTGAAGTCTTTGAAGCGAGCGGGAGTGATGAGCATGGCGAAGATGGTGTCTGAGATCTGCAAACAGGCGGCTTCGTCGTTGGTGAATTGTGGGTTGAACGTGAATCCGAGAGCTTTGAAAAACTCCATGGATTTTGGAAGGTCGGAGACGCAAAGGTTGATGAAGACTTGGGTGTTCATGGAGGAAGGGTGAATTTTAACTTAAATTTATTTTAGCCTTAATGCTATAGTGACGCCACGAAATTAATCATCTCTTATGAATCTTTCTCTTCTTCAAGCCACTGCCAAAGCCATGGTTGCTGCTGGCAAGGGAGTTTTAGCCATCGATGAAAGTCATTCCACCTGTAAAAAGCGTTTTGAAGCGTTGGGCGTGGAGTGCACCGAAGACACTCGTCGTGAATACCGCGAACTTTTGGTGACGGCACCGGGCAGCGAGCAATACTTGGGAGGTATGATTTTGTTTGATGAAACTTTGCGACAGTCGACGCGCGATGGGCGAAAATTCGTCGATGTGCTCAAGCAAAAAGGCATTCAGCCCGGCATCAAAGTGGACACCGGCGCTAAAGATTTGGCTCTGCATGTCGGTGAGCAGGTCACGGAAGGACTCGACGGCTTGCGTGAGCGTTTGACTGAGTACCGTGGGCTTGGAGCGACTTTTGCGAAGTGGCGTGCGGTGATCAACATTTCAGATACTCTGCCTTCGATGGGCTGCGTCCGGGCGAATGCGCATGCGTTGGCGCGTTATGCCGCTCTTTGCCAAGAAGCGGACATCGTGCCGATGGTGGAACCTGAAATGATCATGGAGGGCACGCATTTGATTGAGCGTTGTTACGAGGTGACGGCTGAGGTTTTGAAAGCTTTGTTTGCCGAACTTGCTGAGCAGGGAGTGGCCTTAGAGGGCGCGATCTTGAAAGTGAGCATGGTGCTCGCTGGGAAGGGTGCGGTCGTTCAATCCGACGAGAAGACTGTGACGGAACAAACGGTGAAGTGTTTGAAAGAAAATGTTCCTGCCAACATCGCGGGAGTGGTGTTTTTGTCCGGTGGACAAAGCGACGCCAAATCTACAGTGCATTTGAATTTGATGCATCAGTTGGGCCTTGCCTTGCCTTGGCCACTGAGTTTCTCGTACGGGCGCGGCATTCAACAGCCTGCATTGGAAATGTGGGCGAAGGATCGCTCGGCTTTTGAAGCGGCTCAAAAAGTGCTCGTGCACCGTGCACACATGAATGGGCTGGCTTCGGAAGGGAAGTGGAGCCCCGATGCGGAGGCGCAGGCTTAAATTCTGCAATTTTTTGAGATCGAGTCCAGTCAAAAGGTGAGCATATGCTCACCTTTTATGGTAGAGTGCGGACATGGATCAAAAAGACCAACAACTTCATCAGCAGTTTTCTGAGTATGGCCAAAATGCCCGAGAGTGGATGCGCAAATGTGTGCTGCTTTTGCCTGAGATCGAACGTCGGGAAATTTGGCATAAAAAGGGTTTCGGTAGTATTTTCGAATATGCGGCTAAGTTGGTAGGGATGAGTCGGTCTACGGTGGAAGATGGCCTTCGTATTATGAAAAAGGTGGAAACTTTTCCGGCGTTGGAAGCGGTGATCGAAGTTGCTGGCGTTAATCGAGTCAGACCTGTTCTAGGAGTTGTCACTCTCGAAACCCAAGATTTTTGGGCGGAAAAGGCCAAGTCCATGTCTAAGAATACTTTAGAGACTTATGTGAAAAACTATAGGTTGGAATCCCGTACTAGTACGGAAACTCAATCTGTAAAACTCACCATCGATTTGTCACCGGCGATGGTTGAAAAGTTGAAACGACTCAAAGGAGCTGGCACTTGGGAAGAGCTCATGGAAAAACTGCTTGCTGGGGTTTCAGAAAAACCTACTGATCTTCCTGAGGTGGTGAAAACTTCGTCTCGTCACATTCCTCTTCACATTCAGCGCCAGGTTCGCTCACGTTCAGGTGGACTGTGTGCCTACCCTGGCTGTGTGAAAGTGGCGACTTCGCTTCATCATACGCAACGTTGGGGGCTCGAAAAAGTACACGACCCTGCGAGGCTGCATGGACTTTGTACGGAGCATGAACGACTGGCTCATTTGAGTCTGATTGAAAACGAAGAGGCGAGTCCCAGTGACTGGACTTTACGTAGTGAGGCGGATATGACGACGGACAAGCGCTTCATTGATCAGTTCGTTGCTCTCTATAGGCCGACTTAGTGGTCGTTTGCGTTTCACAGGAGGCGGCGTTATTCTGTGCTCATGATCTACGACTTTCTCATCCAAAAAGGCTCCAGTCCAGCCCTCGCTGAACTGCTCGTGGAGCTTGGGCGGGCGATTGAAGAAATTTCCAAGTCCATCCTTGGTGCGAGCACGCTAAAAGCCGGCAGCAAGAATGCCTATGGGGAAGAGCAAATTGCGATGGATGTGAAGGCGGATGAAATCATGAACCGCACGCTCAGTACGAACCCTTATGTGGTGACGTATTGCAGTGAAGAACAAGATGGACTGCAGCCGGCGTCGATCGACGGCCAGTTCAGCGTCTTTCACGATCCGCTCGACGGATCCAGTTTGTTTGATGTGAACTTTTCGGTGGGAACGATCGTTGGAATTTATCCGGTAGCGGATGTGCTTGGGCACACGCCTCGCGAACAAGTGGCGGCGCTCTACGCGGTCTATGGACCTCGCACCACGGTGATGCTTTCGGTTGGCAAAGGGGTGCAGGAGTTTTTGCTCACCGAAGAAGGCTGGGTGCTCGTGACCGAAGAGGTGGCAGTGACTGCGGGCAAAAAATATTTTGCACCCGGAAACTTGCGTGCCACCGCGGAGCGCGAGGACTACTTCAACTTGGTGGCGAGCTTCATTAAAGAAAAATACACCCTTCGCTACTCGGGAGGGATGGTCCCGGACATCAATCATATTTTCAAAAAAGGCAGTGGGATTTTTATGTATCCGGGCATGCCCAGTGCTCCCGATGGGAAGCTTCGATTGATGTACGAATGTGGGCCCATGGCGTTTTTGATGGAACAGGCGGGAGGCGCTAGCAGCAATGGGAAAAGCTCCATCCTCGACCTTCAAATCTCATCGCTGACACAAAAGACGCCGGTCTATTTGGGCGTCAAGGAAGAAGTGGAAAAAGTTTGCGCGGCTGTGCTATAGTTGGACTGCTCCTGAGGGAGTGTCACGCTAAATCCACTCCATGTCCGCAAGCACACCAAATCCTTTTGATGTTGATGCCTTGGTTTTTGCCGCCCAGGAAGGGGACAAAGAAGCCTTCGGTAAACTCTACGATTTGTACTTTGAATCCATTTATAAGTACATCTTTTTTCGTGTGCCCGCTTCTGAAGCGGACGATTTGTGCGAGTTGGTTTTCATTAAAGCGTGGATGAATTTGGAGAAGTATGAAAAACGCGACGTTCAATTTTCGGCCTGGCTCTTTAGAATTGCGCATAACGCGATCATCGATTTCCGCCGCCAACATCGCAGCCTGGCTTCGATGGATGAGCGTTTGGAGGACAAGTCCGAAAACAATGCCCCTAAGGCCACTACTGAAAAGAACATGATGAGCAAGGAAGTGCGCGCCGCTGTGGACCAACTCAAGGAACCCTACAAACAGGTAGTTACTCTTAAATTTCTGATTGGACTGTCGAACCCAGAAATTGCAGAAATTTTAGGAGAAAGGGAGGGCAATATCCGTGTGCTTCAATTCAGGGCGCTCAAGGAGCTCAAGACGATTTTGGCAGAAAAGGGCTTAGAAAAAGAGTTTTTGTAATAAACCGACGATTTTTTCGTTTTATACAGTGCTATGAAAGAACCCAACATCGAACTCGCGAAGAAACGCATCTGGAAGAGTCTGGAAGCGAAACTGCCTGAACGTGGAAATCCTCGATTTTTCCCTGTTTTTTCGGCTTTGCGTTTTGGGGTGAACGACCTTAAACCTTCGCAGCTTAAGAAAGTGCAAGCCAAGGAACGTCTTTTGGACCTGCTTCCTGAACGTGAGCCCTCTCAGCAGGGTTTCTTTCCTGCACGATTGGTTTCTTTTGGTACGCTGGGGCTCCTCATGGGGACCCTTTTTGTTCCCCTCATGGATTTGACTCCTAGTGCGTCCGCTTCTTCGCAAAATACGCTCGAATTGGTGGAAGGGGATGTCTACGTGAATGGAGTCCGCGTCACTGACATGGCAACCCTGCAAGTGGGGGACACCGTTGAAACAGGCGAAGGATCCATGGCGCATTTGAGCTTTGTGGACGACAGCCGTTTGACGCTGGGGCCTTCCTCCAAAGTAGACATTGTGGACGCATGGATCGATCCTTCCAACCGCAGCAACAGCCGAGTGGAGCTCACTCAAGAGTGGGGACGGTCCTGGTCTCAAGTGGTGAACCTAACGGATGACGCCAGTTTCACCGTCAATTTCCCTCAAGGAAAGGTTTGGGTGAGTCAGCGGTCCAGTTTTGATGTTCAGGTTTCTGAAGAAGAATCGACCGTGGAGGTGGCACGCAATTTGGTGGATTTGGAAGTGACTGCTGGAGAGAACGCCTACACGGGAATTCTAGGGCAGGGTGCCGAACTTACGGTGTCTGATGAAATCCTGAGCAAGGAAGTATCTGAGGAAGAACAGAAAGATGTGTGGTGGACCTTCAATTTGGCCTACGGAAAATCGTATGCACGTACCTTGGATGAAAGTTACCAACAAGAGAACGTCAGTCATGCCTTGATTCTGCCGGGCAATCCCTTCTATGTCTTAAAAACGTTTAGAGAAGATTTGCAGGTTTCTTTTGCGTTCACCGATGCCGCTAAACAAGATCTTTTGATTCAGCAAGCGGAGTCTCGTTTGAACGAAGCCCAAGTTCTTTTGGCTCAAGGGGATGAAGAATCTGCTGCTGCCGTTTTGCAGGTTTATCAAGAAACGGTGGATCAAGTTCAGGCCACCTCGGTTTCTGATGAATTGCTCGTCTTGGAAGATGAGGCTCAAAAAGAAGCCCTCACGGTGCAAGATCATTTGGACATGGACACTCCTTTGCAGCTGGTTCCCGACTTAATTGCCGAAGGGAACTACGATCAGGCCGTTGCGGCTTTGAAGGCGTATGAAGAATCTTCGCTTTCGTTGTTGGCTGAACTGGAAACGGTGAGCATGGAGGAGAGAGAAGCGATGGTTTCCGATCTTTTGGATCAAAAACTAGCAGACCTTCAATTGTTGAAAGTCATTGCGGCTTTGCCAGAACTTTCGGACAGCATGGATCTCAATAGCACGGTTCTCAAAGAACTGAGCGTGATGGCCCTGAGCTTGCGCGAGAAAGAGTTGGGAGATTTGACGAGCTACTTCGACATGAATGAGGAAAACCTTTCCACTCAAGAGGATTTGTATGAGCATCTTAAAGACGATGCTCCGATGACGTCTGAGTTGTCCGAACAATTTGATGCGGTGCAAGAACAGATCCAAACGCCTGTGGACACCGTGGTGATTGATATTCAAGCGGTGGAAGAAACCCCAGTTGTTGTAGAAACTCCCGTGGATCCTCGTTTTCAAGAATAGCTTCTAGTTTCCCATCCCCACGAAACCCAGCACGAGGCCGAGGGTTGCCACCAGTGCGCCCACGATCCAAAAACGCATGACCACTTGAGATTCGGGCCAGCCGACTTGTTCGAAGTGATGGTGCAGCGGTGCGATGCGGAAGATTTTTTTGCCGAAGAGTTTTTTTGAAGTGAGCTGCAGAATCACACTCAAGGTTTCGATCACGGGGATAAAAGCGAGGAAGGGAAGGATGAAGACCGTGTCCGTGAGCATGGCGATGACCCCCAAGGTTGCTCCGAGGGCGATGGAACCGGTGTCTCCCATGTAAAAACGGGCGGGAGGAATGTTGAACCATAAAAAGGCAAGACTGGCGCCCGCTACCACGGCGCAAAAGGCCGAAAGGATGAGCATGCCGTGAGCGTAGGCCAGTGCGCTGTAGGCGCCAAAAGCGATGACAGAAAGGCCGCCGGCGAGTCCGTCGAGGCCATCGGTGAAGTTCATGGCGTTGGAGCTTCCCACGATGATGAAAATGAACAAAGGAATGTAGAGCCAGCCCAAGCCGAAGTCGCCGATGCCCGGCACGTGGATCTCATTGAAGCCGAGCTTGAAATAAAACCACAAAGCTCCGACGAGGGCAAAGAGCAGCAGCCAAATCATTTTGGGTTTGATGTTGAGTCCGTGACTTTTGCCCCAGCCGCGGATGTTGTAGAGGTCGTCGATCACTCCGAGGAGTGCCACCGAAACGAGGGTGCCCAAGGCGAGATAAGTTTCACGGCGATTCAAAAGGGAGTGCTCAAACAAGCCGAGGTAGGAGAGGGCTCTAGATAGAAAGACGACGACGAGAGTGCTGCCCCAAATGAGGATGCCTCCCATGGTGGGTGTGCCGGCTTTTTTGCTGTGGAGTGCGTGGAAGAGGTCCGCACTTTTTCCGTCGCTGGTCACGGTGCGTATGTTTTTGCCCAGTTTATTTTTAACCAGCCAGCCGATGAACGGTTCTGCCATGAGAAAGGCCGTCACAAAGGCGAGGAGTCCGGAACCGATGATCAGGATGAGGTGTCTGACCGTATCTGTGATGGGAAACATAGGGGAGGGATCACCAAATGTAAGCTCTATAAATCCAATCCACCAACATCTTGGTGTCGATGAAACGGTCGGAGCTGCCGAGTACAACCGTTAAGATTTCGTGTCCGTCGGGATTTTTTGCGAGAGCGACCAAACACTCGCCTGCACTTTTTGTGGTGCCGGTTTTCATCCCCTCGATTCCGAGTTGTCCGAGCAAAATGTTGGTGTTGGTGAGTTTGTGGACTTCCCCGTCTTCGCCGCTCACTTCATAGCTGGAATTTTTCACAATTTCACGCACCCCGTCGTCTTCTAATAGGTGGGAACTGAGCACCAAAAGATCGTGAGCCGTGGAGTAGGCGTTGGAATTGTCGAGGCCCGTGGTGTTGGCGTAGTGCGTGTTTTCAAGGCCTAAGTTTTTCGCCTCGTCGTTCATTTTTTGGATGAAGGTGGTTTCGTCGCCGGCGTTGAATTCCGCAAGCGCGGTGGCGGCGTCGTTCCCGGATTCTATCAGGAGTCCGTACAATAGGTTGCGAACGCTGATGCGTTCGCCGGTGTGCAGTCCCATTCGAGACCCTTCGGTTCCGGCGGCATGCTCGCTCACCGTCACGATGCTGCTGGGGTCGTTTTCTTTCAAGACGATGTAAGCCGTCATCAGTTTGGTGAGACTGGCGATGGGCCTGCGTTCGTAACTGTTTTTTTCATACAAAAAACTTTGGGTTTCTAAGTCGATGGCCAGGGCGCTTTTGGCATAGAGCTCTCCTGGGGAAACCATGTCTTCTCTTTGTACGGGGAGGGGGGAAACGCTCAAGAGGCTTTTTGCATTGAAGCTGAGCTCTGGTTCAGCGTGAACGGAAGAGAAACTCAAGGCACTGGCCAGCAGAAGAGAAATCAGGCTTTGAAACATGGATGTAGTTTAGCTTCAGTAAAAGCCAATGTAAAAGAGTTCGCTGTGCTCTTTGTAGTATTCGGCAAAGTCGGCCCCCAGCACGATCACGATTTCTTCGTCCGACTCCGCTGCAAGGCTGGGAGGGAGGTCGGCACTGATTTCACCATCGATGAGCAGCGGAAGAAGCTTAGCGGTGTTGTCTGTCTTGGCCTGATCTGCCTTGCTGGCTTCGGTGTTGCTGCTTTGTTGACGCACATAGATTTGAGTTTTTTCGAGGTCGTTGGAGTCGGCATTTCCGTAGTGAGTGGAGACGTTGAATCCGTAACGCACGAGCATCATTTTGGTGAGCCCGGCTAAACTTTCAGTTTTGGTTCCGTTCAAGATGCGAATCGGCACCGCGTCTTTTGAAATTTCGGGGTGGTACAAAAAGAGTTGAGCGAACTGGGCGAATTCACTGAAATCTCCCGCGAAAGGAACGAGGTAGTAAGGGTCGCCTTCTTCGCGTTCAGGGGTGTACAGAAACCCGCCGGTTTCGTAGGCCGCGTCGCTGATCACGGCGCTTTGAATGGAGTCTGCTTCAAGGTTTGTGGCCACGTCGGCTAAAGAGAGCAACTCGCTCAGGCTCAGGTTTGTTTCAAAATTATTTGAGACGGCGTAGTACACATCTTTGATTTTGCTGGGGCTGGTTAAAACCCCTAAGCTTAGAGCCTGGTCTTTGAGGGCCTGAATCACTTCTTGTTGGCGAAGTGCGCGGCTAAAATCGGAGGTGTTGTGACGGCTGCGAACGTACTTAAGAGCGGTTTCGCCATCAAAGGTGTGAGTGCCGACGGAAAGATAAAAAGGATCGTAGGTGACGCCGGAGTCTGGATCGGCGGGATAGAAGTCGTCGGAAATGACTTCCGTCACCTCGACGGTCACGCCGCCCACGGCATCCACGATTTCTTTGAAACCGGTGAAGTCGATTTTGGCGTAGTATTGAATGTCGATGCCCATTATTTCTTCGATCTGCTCTTCTAACACAGCCTCGGCATCCACGGGGTCTTCTTCTTGGTCATAGATGTCTTCGTAAATTCCGTTGAGCCGTCCGCCCCAGCCCACGCGCTCGTTTTCGACGTACAGGTCTCGAGGGAGTGAAACCATGGTCACGGTGTTTTGGCTGTCGTCGATGGTGGCCACGATCATCGTGTCGGTGAGATTTTCGCCGTCGTGTCCTTCACCGCCCACTCCTAGTAGAAGGATGTTGGTGTGGCCCATGCCGTCCGTCTCCAATCCATTCCCCACGGCTTGCATGAAGATTTGTTTCACTGAAATGGGATGGCCGGATTGGACGTTCCCGTAGACTCCTTTGAGGGTCAACAGACCCAAAACAAGAGCCACCAAGCTTAGAATCCAATGGCTGTGGATCCATCCTTCGGCTTTAATGATTTTCTTTTCCAGATTGGCTTTTTTTTTGAAGCTCTGAATGGGATGTTTTTGGAATGCGTTCATCCTTGTCATTTTACGCAATTTCAGGGAAATGTCAGGTGTTTTTTGCTAGTCTTCTTTTATGCTTTTAACATTGGCTTACGTCTGCGGGTTCTTAGGGGGAGTGGCTTTCAAAAGTGTCACCGAATATTCTTTGCATTTTGGCGTTTTTTTGACGCTGCTTTTCTTTGCGTGTTGCAGTCGGAGCAGAGCGCTCTTTTTTCTGTGTTTTGTACTCGTGGGTGTTTTGAGAACCCAGGCTTATGAGAAAGGGTTAGAGACGCAGCTGGAGTCTGGTTTTCAAACGGTCGAAGGCGTGATTGTGGATGAGTTGGATAAGCGCGATGGCTATCAAAATGTTTCTCTCCTCACAGATGAGGGAAAGGTGCTGGCGAAGGTCTCTTTGTATAAGGGCCTCCATTTTGGCGACGAACTCACCTTACAAGGAGACTTGGAACTGCGCACCGATCTTGAGGAGGAAGACGCTTCGTACCGAAATTATTTGAGCAGGCAAGGCGTGGTGGCTTTGATGCCGGAGGCGAGTGTGAAAAGTCGAATCGAAGGCTCACGGAGTTTTAGAAAAGGCCTCTATGCCTTCAAGTCTTTTCTCGAAAAGCGACTTCAAGTTTTACTCCCGGAGCCGGAGTCCAGTTTTGCAGCGGGTTTGTTGCTTGGCAGTCGCAAAGGCATGTCCGAAGAGCTGACGCTTGCTTTTCGAACCGTGGGCCTTTTGCACATTGTCGCTATTTCGGGCTCTAACATCAGCTTGGTCATCGCTACGGTTTTTATGATGCTTTCGTTTTTGCCACTGCGGCTGCGTGTTTTCATCAGCGTTGGGATTTTGGCGATTTTTGTTCTCTTGGTGGGGGCCACGTCCACGGTCATTCGCGCCGCGGTGATGGGCGTGCTCACGCTCACGGGCCTTTACACCGGGCGGCGGAGCATGGCTTTGTTTGGCTTGTTGTGGAGCATCGTGCTCTTGGTTTTTTGGAATCCTTACCTTTTCTTGTTTGATGTTGGTTTTCAACTGTCGGTGCTCTCCACTTTTGGTTTGCTGGCCTTCGTTCCTGTGCTGCAAAAGAAGCTCCACTTCTTGGAGTACTTGCCCTCGTGGGCGGCTTCGTTTAAAGAAGCCTTTCTGCTCACCGTGGCGGCGCAGATTACGACCTTGCCGCTCATGCTGTATTGCTTTGGACAAACCTCGTGGATCACCCCTTTTGTGAACGTCTTTGTGGCGCCTCTGATTCCGCTCGCGATGCTCACGTCGTTCTTCGCTTTTTTTGTTTCGTGGTTCATGGCGCCCGCTTGGGTGTTTTTGGCGGGCATCGAAAAAGTCGCCTTGCTAGGAGCACAAATCCCTGGAGCTTCACTGTCGATCAGCCTTTCTTTGAACGGGCTTTTTTTGGCTTACTTTTTGGAGCTGATTTTTCTGCTCCGATTTTATAAACCCATACTGGGGCGAGCTTTTTTTCGCGATCCCGTTCCAGTTCTTTATAAGGAATCCATCCTTGAATTTGAAAGGCATGAGACACCAAAAGAGTTCCCGGTTTGAGTTGAGGCAGGATGTTTTGTTTTAAATTCTCCATGGCCGGAGGGAGCAAATAGCAGACGATGACTTTTGCATCGCTCACGTCTTTGTTCCAAAAATTCCCAAATTTCAGCTGAGCTTTGCTGCGCCAAAACAGACTTAAAAAAATGGACCAAGCCCACACGAGAGGGGAGAGTTCGTAGCCGATTGCTTTGGCTTTGTAGAGCCGTGAAGCGGTGTGCACGAGGCGCCCGTCGCCGCTGCCTAAATCGTAAATCACGTCGCCGGGTTTGAGTTCGGCGGCCTTGAGCATGCGTCGCACTTCTTCCATGGGAGTGGGCACGAAAGGTGCTCCTCTCAGCATCGCGTAAAGAGTGGGAATGAGGATCAAGATGGCTATGAGCCATTCTGCTGTTGATAGCCATGGGTGCATGAGGGTAGAGTACAGTAAACTCCAACTATGAGCTATTTACTTTTTTTGGTTCTGCTCCTCGTTGGATACCCTTATCTCCTTGACCTCCTCCACACATGCCTTTCTTCCAAATCTTTAAAAGCAAAAAGTTCACGAACAAAGAACTCCTCACGTTAGGCTTTGTGCTGGCCGTGTTTTCGATGGTGAGTTTGGGAGTGAGTGTGATTTTGCTCCCCATGTTTGGCCTGTGGATGAACATGAATGGAGTGATGCAGCTCGACTTTTTCTTCACCGCTTTCATTTTCATCTTCCTTTGTGCCACGCAAGCTCTGATCCTTTTCGGCTTCCCCATGTATTACGCGCAAGACCAAAAGAGTCACATGACGTCCCTTCGCATTTTGCTGTGCACCTTGATGTGGATGGTGGTGCTCATGGTTTTTATGGGCGCTTTGTTTGTGGAATTTGAAAAACCTGCGGAGGTGCCTGTGCAGAGTTTTGAAGACACGAGTTCAAGCATGGACTTTGCCACAGAATCCACTGTGGACGCTGGGACTGAAGCTGGGGCAGATACCGAAGTGACTACGGAATTTCCTGCTCAGTGAGCCAATCAATAGACACTAAAAAAGCCCCGTGAGGGGCTTTTTGTTTGCTGTGAAAGGTATTACGCTTTCTTGAGCATTGGGAGACCGGTGCGTTTGTTTTCCGTCACCTTGTATCCATCTGGAAGAGCTCCGAGAGCATCTGCCTTTTCTTTGCGAGCAAAGTAGTAAATCTGTTGCTTGCGTCCACCGCGGAGGGTAACCATCTTCCCGTGAAGGATGTAGGCTTGTCCCTTGCTGTTGGTAACTGAGTATGCCATAGGGCAATGGGTTAGGGGTAAATCTAGGCCGATTATACTCTCCGTTATCAGGTTGGGAAGCTGAAACCCTTGCCGAATTGGATTTCAATGTTGCTTTTCAGGTTACACGATCTGTAATTTTAGCCTTCCTTTTTGTGTTTTTTTAGTGTGGCTTTATCTATTTCGACAGGTTAGAGAGATTGGGCCTAAGGCATTTCCTCTTAAAAGATTGACTTCAGCTTGCTTATTCGTATAATTTCCTTGCCCTCGCGAAGGGTTTACCCCTTTGCAGTACGAGGTCCCATCGTCTAACGGTTAGGACAACAGGTTTTCATCCTGTAAATCGGAGTTCGATTCTCCGTGGGATCACCAAATTGGAAAGCACCCCTCGTGGGTGGTTTTTAATTTGTGGTTTTCGAAGAAAACAATCGAACTCCAGAGTTCGTGAGGGAGCTTGCGACCGTTTAGAGAGCGAAGCGAGCGTCTTCTCCGTGGGATCACCAAAAATATTATTCTACAAAGAATGCCTCCCTAGGGAGGGTTTTTCAGGTTAAATGTCTTGTTAGGGCATGAGCATCTTTACAAATCTAGCTTTCGTGTTAAGATTTCATATCGTAATCGTTTTATTGTGGCCAAATCTTTTGTCCCTGACTTGCTCGAACTTCGGGAAAGGGGGAAGACAGAGCTCTCTCCTGTGATACTGCTGTGGTCTCGTGCGAGCCAAGGTGTTGCCTTGGCGCAGACGGAGTTTCCTGATGAAGAGGACTTACTCGCGGCTCTTAGTGAGGACTTTGGATCTCGGCTCTTGAACCAACTCTTTCTTTTTGGACAGCCTAAACCCATTGCTGTTCTTCGAGAAAAGCATGGACGTGTGATGAGAGCCCCCAAGGAACATGTTTTGGAGGTAAGCCGTGCCCAGTATGCTGAATTGTTAAGACTGGTTGCTTCTGAAAGTGAATTGGATAAACGGCGGCGGACCTTGGATCGTGCTCAAGAGCGTCGTGGGAAAAGAGTTGAAGAGATTACTCGAGAAATGGATAGATTGGAAGATGCCTTAGAACTTATTTTAGTCGAGCCCCTGTTGCCTCCTGAACTTAGGGGTCTTTTGCCCAAGAAACGCTTCAGGAGTGAGGCCGATTTGAGAATAGTTTCAGAAAGAAATATCCAAAATTTTCAACGTATTTTTGCTGAAATTGGACCTATTTTGATGGAGTTGGAACGACTGGAAAGAAAACTGGCGATGATTGCTCGCTGTAAATCTAAGTTGGGTCGATTGAAAGCTCGTATTGATGAAGTGGAGCCCAAAACTTCTTCTGGAGTTCTTCCTAGCCCAAGTTCAATTCAATCCGAGACAGTGCGACCAGAAGCCGTGCGGCAAACTCCTTCTGTTCCTGGGTCGAGAAGACCTTCTGTTAAAGAAGACCTTCCTGTGGAGTCACCTGTCCCTGAAACTCCGAATGTGGCGCAACTTTCTTTGAGTCGTGTCCGTGAGGCGGTTGCCCTTGGAAATCAAGAAGGAGCACTTCGTTTGATGATCCCTGCTGAGGGAGGGGCTCGCCGTCAACATGAGAGAGGATGGACGGTTTTGCTTAAAGAGCTGGGTTTTACTGGAGAGTTGGTCGTTGCTCCTGAGTATGAAAGTTTGATTCGAGGTTCAGCTCCTATCCTTATGCCAAGATCCATGCACACCCATACGGGTCGCTGGAAAGCAAGCGTGACAGCTCCTCTTTTTGTGATCGATTTTGCGTATCCGAACTTTTTGTTGAGGTTGCATCAAACAGGAAAACTTTAAAGTTTTTTATGTGAGGAGTAGGATTGCCTCATCCTAACTCCATGCCTATGAAACGGTTTTTATTCACCAGTTTGGTTTTGAGCACACTTTTGCTCAGTGCTTGTTCGCCGTTCCGCTCCATGTCGGGCAGTTCGTATGATTACGACGACTATGAAAGTACCTCTTCCGGATATTATCCTGAAAGTGAAGGGATGATGGGAGGTGACAAGTACATGGCCGATTCGACTTATGATCTTGCCGCTCCATCCACTTCTACAACGGTCACTGAAGATCGCAAGATCATCAAGACCGGTTCTCTCAATTTGCATGTGGAGTCCGTTCAAGAGGCCATGCCGGTGATCACGAAGCTTGTGGAAGATGCGGGTGGAAACGTGGACAGCTCCAACATCACTCGTGGCTACAACTCTTATAGTGCAAACATGACGGTGCGTGTTCCTTCGGATCAGTTTGATGCCAGTATGACGGCTTTTAAGGAACAGGCGGTGTATGTGGAAAGTGAATACACCAATGCTTCGGATGTGACGGAGTACTATACGGATTTGGAAACGCGTCTCAGCAACAAACAGGCTGAAGAAACCCAGTATTTAGAAATTCTTAAAAAGGCGGAAACGGTCACGGACATTCTTTCGGTGACGCAATACCTCTCGAATGTGCGTTACGAAATCGAGAGCTTACAAGGACAGATCAATTCTTATGACAGCCAAATCGACCGTTCCACCATCACCCTCTATTTGGGTGAAGATGAAAGTGTTTCTGCTGTCTCTGAAACTTGGAAGCCACTCAGTACGCTTCGTGAAGCGGCTTCAGATTGGATCGTCTTCTTGCAAGGGGGAGTGGATGGTCTCATCTATCTTGTGATTTTTGGATGGCCATTGCTTGTTGTGGCTTGGGCCGTGCGACGATGGCTCCGCCGAAACCGCAAAGCTGTTCGCAAGTAAAGATTGGCTAGAGATTTTTCTCTGGCCAGAGACATAAATCGTTTAAAGGACAAGACCTGCACTTCGGTTTAGCCGCGGTGCAGGTTTTTCGTCCATGAAAAACCAATTGAAGGTGGAGAGCGCTCCAGTGTTCTTTAGGCACGCTGGCTTTGACTTGGCGTTCGGTTTTATCTCGGTTCTTGCCGGAGTTGGCGAGGCCAAGTCGATTCGCCACACGATGGATGTGGGTGTCCACGGGGAAGGTGTCTTGCTTGAACCATTGAGCTAGGACGACTTGCGCGGTTTTGCCCCCGACGCCGGGGAGTTTGATGAGTTCTTCGAAGCTATCGGGGACTTGGCCGAGCTCCAGGATGCGCTGAGCGCAGCCTAGGATGGCCTTGGTTTTGCTGTTGAAATAGCCTGTGGGGAAGATGATCTTCCGAACGGTTTCTTCGCCCAAAGCCAAGATGTCTTCAGGGGTGCAGGGCCTGTCTTTAGGAAAAAGCAGAGGGGTGATGGTGTTCACTCGGGCATCGGTGCACTGCGCAGAGAGGATCACGGCTAAAAGCAGCTCAAACGCGTTTCGGTGGGTGAGAGGAGCCTGAGGATCGGGGAACTCTTTATTGAGTCGCTTCACCAGTTCCAAAATCTGACTGGTTTTGAGCGAGGTTGGATTCGTCGACATAAGAAGTGGGTTGATCGTTGATGTCGTTCATGTTTTGAATGAGATCGCTGTCGTCGATTTGTTCAAAGGATTGGGCTTCGATGACTTTTTGATTGAGTTTGCGCAGTTCTGCTTGCAGATCTTCGTATTCGGACTGAAGTTTTTCGAGTTCGTAGCCTTTGGCCGGTTTAAGGCTGTTCATGTAGAGGTAAGAACCGAGGGTTCCGACTCCCAAGACCGTGAGTGTGATCACCAAAGTTTTATACGCATTCTTAATCTCCTCCGAAAGAGGCTTTCGAAGTCGGCGATGTTCGAGGGGCTTAACGGCGCGGGTTAGGGGGTCCATCATGGCTTACAGTGTAGACTCATCTGCTAAAACTTCCAAGCGGACATCCAAGACTCCTGTGGACAGAGAGCCCAATTCTTCAAAGGCAGCGGGCGTCAGATCCACGATGCGGCCTTCTCCGTAAGGTCCACGATCTACAATGGTCACGACCACGGATTGATTGTTGTTCACGTTGGTCACTCGCACGCGGGTTCCGAAAGGCAGCGTTTTGTGGGCGGCCATGTAGCCGTAAGCATCCAGAGTGGTTCCCGAAGCGGTGTTGCTGCCGTTGGAGCCGTAGCCGTAATAGGTGGCGTCTCCAAACTCAACTTCTCCGGTGTAAGGGTGACTTTGAAAGCGGTAGAGTAGTTCACAGAGTTCTCCGCGGCTGAGCAGCGCTTCCGGTTGATAGTCTCCGCTGGAATCCGGCACCAAGAGCGCGTTCTCCACGGCGTATTCCAGATAAGAGATGTACCACATGTCGTTGGACACGCCGGGCAACTCAGACGTTTTGTCGGCGGCCAAAATGAGCATTTTTAGGGCTTCCACCCGATTGACCGAGGCATCGGGCCTCAAAGTGCCTTCGTCGTCTCCGGTGAGGATTTCTTCTTGGTAAGCGTAGTCCACGTAAGGGGCGTACCAAGCATCGAGGTCCATGTCGTCAAAAGGGGCGTTGTCGGTTCCCGCATCGTCTTTATCGTGGCCTGTCGCTTCTAAAATCATCTTCAAGGCTTCCACACGGCTCACTTCTTTGAGGGGCTGAAAGCTGCCATCCTCGTAGCCCGAAACCACGCCGGCTTCGGTCATGGCGACAATCGCGGTGTAATACTCTTGGTTCTCAGCAACGTCGTCATACCAATTTTCTTCGGCATGAGAGAGCAGAGCGGGTGGGAACACCAGTGCGAGGATCAGGCTGAAAAGGGGGAATCGGGACTTCATACAAGGGGTTTGATCATCACTTGGCGGTAATTGCCTTCACCGATGGACTCGGTCGTGATGTCTGAAAACCCACTGTCTTTAATGTATAAGTGAACCAGTCGTCTGAAGTAAGGCGACATGGGGGGAAGAGCGGATTGAATGCGAGACGTGCGGACTTCGTTGATCTTTTGCTTAGCGATGGTGAGCACGTTTTCTTCTTGGCGTTTGCGGTAGCTGTCCACATCAAAGGTGATGAGCACATCTTCGCCCAGCATTTTGTGGAAGATCACCGTGAGGATCTTTTGCATGGCGAGGAGGTTCTCTCCGTGGTGTCCAATCATCAAATTGGGTTCTTCGGAAATAACGTTCACGCGGTATTCCTTTTCACTGACTTCTTCGACTTCTACATCTGTAAAATCGATGCTGAGATTGACGAGGAATTCCGAGACGAGTTTCTTAATTTGTTTTTCCATGGTGACGGTTAATGACACGAATTTGCACGTCTTCTTCTTTAGACGCGGCTTTTGGTTGCTCTTTATTTACCACAAGTTGTTGGAGGATGCCATAGAAAGTGCTGACTCCCCAGTATAAACCGACGGCAGAAGGCAATTGAGCGGTGAAGACAGCGATCATCACGGGCATGACGTACTTCATCATTTTGTTGGCGGTTTCGACTTCAGCGGGCAGTTTGCTGGCGTTCTTGCCTTTGCTGCGGGCACTCATCAATTGGATTTGTGAGAACTGCAGGGCGGCGACGATCACGGGCAAAATCACTAAGCTGTGACCGAGGAGGTCCATGCCCAAGAATTGAGCATTGATCAAATTCAAGGAGAAGTCGGGCAAGAAGGAGTAGAGCAGGCCACTCTTATCTGGAGAGAGACCCCCATTGATCGAGTGAAAGAGCGCGATCAAGATGGGCATTTGAATCAGCAAAGGCAAGCAACTGGAAAAGGGGCTGACTTTGTGAGTCTTCCAGAGCAGCATGGTTTCTTGAGCCAGACGAGTTTGATCGTCGGCGTGCTTCTTTTTGAGTTCTTCTAGTTTAGGTTGGATCTCTTGCATGCGGCGTTGAGCTCGCATTCCACGTTGAGATGGGATGAGGAGCAAGGTTCGAATGATGAGCGTGAGGATGATTACGGCCCAGCCTAGGTAATGTCCTGGTGTGTAGATCAAAATCGCCACCAAGGCGTTGAGCATGGGCTTGTAAATAAAAGTTCTATAAAGGGAACGGAAGAGCCCGGGCTGCTCAATCTGGAACTCAGGAGTGCTGTAGGTGCTCACGGCTGCTGGATCTTCTTCTGTGGGAGTGGCTATGGTGAGGCTGACTTTATAAGTGCCTTCCTTCCCAAAAAGGGTGTAACTGTAGTCTAAGAGCGAAATCAGGCCTTTCTGTCCGGGTTCAACCACGATGCTCCCGACTTGGCTGCAGTCGCGTTCTTGAACGGTGTTCACTTTTTCGTAGCCTTCTCCCGTAAAGAGGTAGACATCGAGTAAAGCATCGGGGCAACGAGAAGGGATGGTGAGCGTTTCGTCGGTGTTGTTTTGAAGCTCCACGCGCACATCTCCACCGATGATGTAATCCTCTTTTACGGTTTTCAGTCCGATGTCCACATTGGTCAGAGCGGGGTCTTCTTGTTTTGAGCCTTGGAACCACTGCAAAATCAAAAAGGTGCTGAGAAAGACAACAAGATAAGGAACGATATTGAATTTTTTCATAGAGTTTCGGCTTGGAGGAAGGCGAGTTGAGTTTGAATACCGGCGAGCAATTCTGAGAAACTGCTGGTCATGGCGGGTCTTCGGACCATGAGCACTATATCAAGGTTTTTGTCTTCGCGTATAACTTTGTTTTTTTCGAGGATGTGGACGATCTCGTAGACTTGGCGTCGTTTGCGATTGCGAACCACGGCGGAGGGAGCGAGTTTTTTGCCGACCAGCGCTGCATAACGGGTGTGCCCTACGGTGTTTTCTAGGGTGATCACGTTTAGAAAAGGCCCCGATTTGGAGCTTCCTTCATCTAGGATACGTGTTAAGACTGGACGTCCGTGAATTCGCTTACTTCGTTTTAACACGGCGCACGTTGACAGTGAGCTGATGACGACCTTTTGCGCGTCGGCGATTGATCACTTTTTGCCCGTTACGAGTGGACATGCGCTGAAGGAAGCCATGAGTTCGAGCGCGTTTGAGTCTTTTGAGTTTTCCTAACATAGTTTATGAGTGCTTAGACACTTAGTGGGGTGATTTTAGGGGGATGGGTGAGGAAAGTCAATAAAATTTGACTAGCGATCCAAAAGTGAGCTTAAGGCTGTGGACGCAAAGACCTGGATTCGGCCAGGATTGGCTTTGAAGCCTGTGAGCGGATAAGTGCTGGTGCTGTCTGTTAAAAGCTCGTGTCGAGGGGCGTCAAAAATCAATTCAGGTATTTCTGCTGCGACGGCACGCATCGATAGTTGAGTGCCTGGTGTCTTTGGGTTGTGGCTAAAGGGATCGTCGAACTCCGCAGGGATGCCATGGTCACGAATAGAAGCTAAGAAGCGGTTGGCCACTCTTGAGTCTCCGCGGCAGACATCTGGTTTGCCCTCTTCTTTTTGATTGAGGATGACGTCTACGTTTGTGCGATCCCTTCTGCCGTTCATTGCGTTGTAGACCACTCTCCAGTAGGCCAGCAGTGCGGTTGTTTTTTCGGGATCTTTGAATAAAGCTGCCTCCGTCCCTGCAAACTCTGGGAGTTCTCTGACGAGTCTGGCTATCTCTGCCATTTCTTCATCGGTAGGATTCCCAGAGCTCATGGTGTGCGGTTGGAAGACGCCTTTCAGGTTGTCTCCTGCGAAGAGTTGATCTGTCAGAGCCCAGAGAGCGCCCGTTGAATTCCGATGAATGCGTTGAAGTGGGCTTTGTAGGGCACCTGGCACTTTAAAATACCCATCCCCAATGGCAACTTCTGCGTCTCGATTGAGTTCTAGGACTCCACGTCCAAACCAGCGAGGTCTGAGCACCACTCCAGAGTCACCCTCTGCGTCCGCTTTGGTTAAAGTTTCAGCGGTTATTTCTCGGACTCCACCGTCCGCTCGGTACCAACCATAACGAAGGAACTCTTGTGCAGCCGGATCGTTTCTTAAAAATTCTTGGAGGCGCTCATAGCCTTCGGAGGGCAGTTGGCTGGCCACTTCAGCAGGGTCGACTTCATCAATATTTTCTGGAGCGGCGTGTGGCGCGTAGATCAACAATCGTATTTGATCGATGGGCAGCTGTAAGTCTGGGGCGTTGGTTTCCACGGTCCAGGCGCCTTCACTGCTGTCCACTATGTCTTGTAAGGTGTTGAGTCGTGCAACCATCTTTTCGTGTGTTGGAATTAAGATGCCACTTTAGGCGAAAGTCCCCGTTTTTTCAAGTTGCTTGCCTTACAGATTCATTCTAGGTAATATACAGCACAATCAAACGGTACTCTCACTATGTTTCTACAACTACAACAACAGTCTCTCTTGTTGGGACGACGACCTCTCGGCTTCACTGAGCATTACTACACCGAATGGGACGACGGGCTCGGTAAAGAAAAGATTGCCCTCTTCCTTTTGATTTCGGTGGCCAGCACTCAAGTGCCTTCTGCGGAATTGGCTAAAGAGGCCTTTCAACTCCTTCAAGATCACTTTTTGGATGATTTGGCGGGCGACCCTTACGAACGTTTTGAAAACGCCTTGCGTGAAATCAACCACATGGCGCTCGAAAAAGAAAAAGAGCTGGACGTGAAGTTCATGCCCAATGTGCACGTGCTGATTGGAGTGGTACAGAAAGATTACTTGTTCATTTCTCAACGTGGAGAAGCGCATGGTTACTTGCTTCGCAAGCGCCATGTGAGCTCCATCACCGAAGGATTGTTTGACGAAAAGAACAAAGAAGACCTTTTTCAGAATATTGCGAGTGGAGTTTTGGAAGTGGGGGACAACGTTGTGTTTGTGACCGGACCTCTCGTGCAATACGTGACTCCTACGGATTTGGCGAAAATCTTCTCCGAACAAACTTTGGACGAGGCGACTAAAGAATTGGAGCACCTCCTGCGTCATGATGTCGAAGATCAAATGGCGATGCTCAGTCTTGAAGTTTTAGAGAAAACCGAAGAACTTCGTCCGGCCGTGGCGACCCAAAAGATGGGTGATGAGGAAGAAGAGGACCAAATGGCTTCTCATGCCAAGATGGATCTCGAAGAAGACGATGTGCCGGTTCTTTCTTCCAAAAAAAAGGCGAAAGAACATTTGGCTCAAGCGATTGAACGGTTGCGTGGCTTTGCTTTGAGGCAAGATCGCTTTGCCGCTCTTGGTAAGGTTCGTGCTTGGGAGAAGCGAAAACTGCTCAGTGCGATTCTCGTTTTGTTTGTGGTGGTCGTCGCAGGCACTTTGATCTTGCAGCAGACTTTGGGAGAACAAAAAAAGATCAATGATTTGCAGGCGAAGTTGGATCAAGCGGAAGAAAATGTAACTTTAGCTTCGACAAAAGGCACCTTCGATAAGGCAGAAGCGGCGGTTCTTTTGGATGGAGCTCAGACCTTGGCGGTGGAGGTTTTGGATTCTGGTTACTTGGGGTCCGACGCCAGCCAGGTTTTAGACGATATTGATGAGCAAAGAGACTTCCTCGACAACGTGTTTCATGTGGATGACGAGCTCACTTTGGTCGCTGACTTTAGTGCAAAAATGAGCTCTGGTACCCAAATTATTGGAGTTGAAAATCACAACGACAAACTCGTGGTCTTCACGGACTCTCAGGCTTTTCAAGTTTTAACCGATCAGGTGCAAGACCCTGACACTTTGGAAAGTGGTGAAAAGGTGATTGCCGCTCGGTCCTTCTCCGATTACAACGCCGTGGTGCTTCTGACTTTTGGCGGAAAACTTTTAGAATACACGGAAGGCAACAGTCAGTTTGCAGACACTTCCGATGTGCAGTGGAAGTCTGGAGTGGATGTGGCCACGTACTCCAACAAAATCTACATTCTCGATCCTGCCAGCAACCAAGTGTGGAAGTATCAAAAAGGAAACACGGGTTACGGTGGGGCACAGGCTTACTTGCCTGAAGGTCAAGACCTCACCGGAGCCACTTCGATTGCAGTGGACGGAAAGGTTTGGATCCTGAAGAGCGATGGAACCTTGTTGCAATATTTTGCCGGAGATCCTGTGACCTACACCATCAAAAAAGCTCCTTTGACTGAGATGGAAAGTGGCGTGCGTGTGCTCACGGATTTGTCCACGACGCGCCTCTACGTTTTGGATGCCAAGGCCAAGCGTGTCTTGGTCTACGACAAGAGCACCAAGACCAACGATCTGACTTACTCTTCTCAGTATGTCTTTGACACCTTGAAAGGGGACATCACGGACATTTACATCGATCAAACTCGGAATGTTTTGATGTTGACGACAGAAACAGCGCTCTACGAAATTACGTTTACTGAGTAGGACTAAAGTTCTCTTGCGATTTGGAGTTCTTCTTCAGTGGGAATGACGAAGGCTTTGATTTTTGATTTGGTACTTGAAATCACGAGTTTGTTTGCTTTGTTGGCTTTCTCGTCGAGCACGAAGCCAAAAGGTTTTAAGTAGTCTAGGATTTGCTTGCGGAGGTAGTAGGCGTTTTCTCCAATGCCCGCGGTGAAGACAATGGCGTCGGGAAGGCCGCTCAGCGTTGCAAAGTTGCTGCACAGGAGTTTAGCCATTTGATAGCTGAAGACTTCGAAGGTGCGCAGCGTTCCGGGATGTTTGGGCTGAGCCCATAAGGTACGAACGTCGGAGCCGAGTCCAGAGAGTCCTTTGAATCCGGATTCTTTTTGGAGCAGCTGCTCTGTTTTTTTGAGGCCTCTTTTTTTGACGAGTTCGAGAACGAGGCCCGGATCCACGGTGCCGCTGCGCGTGCCCATGAGAGGTCCTTCCAAGGGGGTGTAGCCCATGGTGGTGTCTAGACAGATTCCTTTTTGGATGGCGGCGATACTGACTCCGTTCCCAATGTGGCAAGTGAGGAGTTTGGCTGAAGGTTTTTTGAGCAGCTTGGTGGCGACTCCGCTCACGTATTTGTGACTGGTTCCGTGAAAGCCGTAGCGTCTGAGGTGCTCCTTTTCGTAGAGCTCGTAGGGCAGGCCGTAGAGGAAGGCTTTGGATGGCAGAGTGCTGTGAAAAGCCGTGTCGAAGACGGCCACGTGTTTTGCTTTGGGCAGAGCTTTGAGGCAGGCCTTGAGCGTTTCGATGTTGGCGGGATTGTGCAGCGGCGCGAGCGGGGCGAGGGCACTGAGTTCTTTGAGATTTTTTGCGTTGATGAGCAAAGGTTGGGTGAATTTTTCTCCGCCGTGCACCACACGATGGCCGACTTTTTTTATGGAACTCAAGTCTTTGACGATGCCATGTTTTGTCAGCGCTTTGAGCACATAGTGGATGGCAGCTTTGTGGTTCCTTGCTTTGATCTGAATTTGTTCTTCGCCGGTGGGGAGGTAGTGGCGGTAGAGACAGTGCTTTTGTCCGATGGCGTCGATGTGTCCTTTGTAGATTTTTTCTAAATTTTTATTGAACACGCAAAAGCGCAACGATGAAGATCCGGCATTGAGAACGAGAATGGACATTAGCGTGGTTTGTGAATTCATTGTAAGAGTTTTGTTGGGAAATCGGAAGAGGGTTTGCAAAATCATATTCTTTTGCTCAAAGATTATCTTTGAGATAAAGTGAATCTGTTCCACTCTTTCACGTCACACGCCATGACCAAAACGGATCAAAAAGCCCTCAAGTGGCTTTCAAAATACTTGCGCTTCGTCGACTACCTTGGAGCGGCACAGCTTTATTTGAAGGACAATTATTTTCTCGAAAAAAAGTTGGAACCCGACGACATCAAGATCCGAATTCTGGGTCACTGGGGAACCGTGCCGGGCATTAATTTTATTTATGCGAACCTCAATTATTTGGTCTGGAAGCACGCCTGTGAAATGCTCATCGTGACGGGACCTGGTCACGGAGCGCCTGCGATTTTGGCGAACTTGTTTGCCGAAAAAACCATGGGAGATGTCTACCCTGCTTATCCTCGCAATGCGCAAGGAATGGGACAACTCATCCATGATTTTTCTTGGCCTCACACAAAGTTTCCGAGCCACGTGACACCGGGTGTTCCGGGGTCCATTTTGGAAGGAGGGGAATTGGGTTATAGTTTGGCGACGGCGTACGGAGCGGTGATGGACAATCCGAATTTGATTGCCGTGGCGATTGTGGGGGATGGAGAAGCGGAGACGGGTCCGATTGCGGCGGCGTGGCATAGCAATAAGTTTTTGAATCCGCGTGTTTCGGGTGCGGTGCTGCCCATTGTGCACATCAATGGATACAAGATTTCGAATCCCACTTTGTTTGGCCGCATGGACGATGCGGAGCTCAAGGCTTTGTTCACAGGTTATGGTTATGAACCCATGATTGTGGAGGCGCCGAATTTGGAGAAGAAAATGATGGAAACCATGGAGAAGGCCTACCAAAAAATCCGTGCGATTCAAAAGAAAGCGCGCGCTTCAAAGAAACCCTATTTGAAACCCAAGTGGCCGGTGATTTTGCTCCGTTCCCCCAAGGGTTGGAAGGGGCTTAAGAATTTTAAAGGGCATCATGTGGAAGGTTCTTTCCACGCGCATGGAGTGCCTGTGGATCACCCTAAAACCGATCCTGTGGCTCGAAAGGCCATTGAATCGTGGCTCAAAATGTACAAGATTAAAGAATTGGTGGACGCTCAAGGTCGTCCAAAACCGGAGCTCTTGGAATTTGTGCCGACTGGCTCCAAACGCATTGGAATGTGCAAGCACGCCATTGGCGGAAACATGATGCAGCCCCTCAAAATGCCGGCGCTCAGCAAGTTTGCCTTGAAGGTCAAAAAACGTGGAGCCATTCAATCGGGAAGCACGCCCGTGGGTGGAGAATTTTTGCGTGATGTGATCAAACTCAATCCCAAAACCTTCCGTATTTTCTGTCCCGACGAACTCATTTCCAATATGATCAAGGCTCCTTTTGAAGTGACGGGACGTGGCTATCAATGGCCGCTCAATAAGAATGACGAAAACATGCAGGCGGATGGGCGGATTTTGGAAATGCTTTCGGAGCACACACTTCAAGCGTGGATGATGGGCTACACCCTCACGGGGCGTTATGGATTCTTTTCCAGTTACGAAGCCTTTCTCATCATCATTGCGAGCATGGTGGATCAGTATGCGAAGTTCCTCAAGCAGAGTTTCAAAATTGAGTGGCGCAAGCCGGTTCCACCTCTTGTTTACCACCTTGCGAGCGTGGGTTGGAGGCAGGAACACAACGGTTACTCGCATCAGAACCCCAGCTTCGTGAGCAACGTTTTGCAAAAGCATGGAGAGTTCTGCCGTGTATACTATCCTGCCGATGCGAACAGCTTTTTAGTGGCTTTGGAACAGGCTTATACGCGTCCCAACACCATCAATGTTTTGGTCGCGGATAAGCGCGAAGTACCTCAGTGGCTCACCTTGGCGGAGGCTCGTGAGCAAGCCAAGCGGGGGATTGGAATTTGGGAATGGGTGGGTGGCAAAGAAGGGACGAAGAATCCAGATGTGGTCTTGGCTTCAGCGGGAGACTATATGACTCAAGAAGCTTTGCACGCCGTGAAATTGTGTAAGGAATTGGTTCCTGAAATGAAGGTGCGTTACGTGAATATTTCGGAAGTCACAGGGCTTTGTATGGGCGATTTCTGTTCCACGCATCATGCGGAAATGAGTCAGGAGACGGTCACCGAATTCTTCACGGACGATAAACCGGTGGTGATCAACTATCATGGCTACACCAACGACATGGAGCAAATCTTGTGGCCCTTCGCCAGTTCCAAGCGCATCAGCATTCACGGCTACCAAGAACGCGGTTCCACCACCACGCCTTTTGATTTGAAGGTCACCAATGAAGTGGACTTTTATCACTTGTCCATGGACATGATTCGCCAAGCTTCCAAGACCAACAAAGCCGTCGCGAAAAAGAAGGATGCTCTCATCAAGATGCTCACTCAGAAAATCGCCGACCATCAAAAGTACATTTGCGAAGTCGGGGACGATCCCGAAGAGGTGAAGGTGCTACGCTGGTAGTTGGGCTTGGATACAGGTGAAAACTGCGAGGTTGAAAATGTCTTGGCTCGTGCTTCCGCGCGAGACTTCGTTCATGGGTTTTTTGAGTCCTTGCAAAATGGGGCCGATCACGGTGGCACCGGCGAGCCGTTCCACGAGTTTGTAGCCGATGTTGCCGGCTTCCAAGTCGGGGAAAATTAAAACATTGGCGTGACCGGCAATGGGCGAGCCGGGGTCTTTGAGGGCGGCGACTTCGTCCATGAGTGCGGTGTCCACTTGCATTTCTCCTTCCACCGCAAGATCGGGGCGCTGGTGTTTGATCAAGTCTGCGGCGTCGCGCATTTTTTTAGTCAGGGGATGCTCGGTTGAGCCGGCGGTTGAAAAGGAGAGGAGGGCGATTTTTGGATCCAACCCCAGGTGTGAAGCCGTGTCTGCCGTGTCGCTGGCAATTTGGGCGAGCACTTCCACCGTGGGTTCAATGTTCACGGCACAATCGGCAAAAAGTAGGACTCCTCCATTGGCGGCATCCGGGTCCACAGTTTCGGGCAGAATCATGATCATGGCTCCGGACACGCGGTGGTGTTCGATCTTGGTTTTGATCAGTTCAAGAGCCGGCAAGATGCGTTCTTTGGAAGGGGCGGTGGGGCCGGCGATCATTCCGTCCGCTTCGCCTTCGTGCAGCAGCATGGTGGCAAAATAGTGCGGATTTTTCATTTTCTCGGTGGCTTCTTCTACTGTGCTGCCACGCAGTTCTTGGAAACGCTGAATGTGGGCTTGAAACTTTGGATGAGCTTCTGGATTTTCTAGCAAGATCGGGGTGCAGAGCCCTTGTTTTTTGAGTTCGGCTGCGGCCTCCAAAACTCGTGGTTCGGTGCCTTCGGCAAACACGATGCGCTTGGGGTTTTGCCGAGCGCGTTCGTAGAGGGGACTTAAGAAATCCATCTTAATTGGTTATCGACTTCACGTTTTGGACGGCGTTGTTCACGTCCTCCACCGCGTTGTTGACGGATTCCATGGCATTGTTCACCGATTCTACGGCTCCATTCACTTGCTCCACTTTTTCATCCACGCCTTCTTTGAGCTCGCTGGCTTCATTTTGCAGGTTATCTACTGCCTCCGTGGTTTCTTTTTTGACGGTTTCAAACTTGTCGCAACCTGAAAGAGCGAGCAGAAGGAGCGTGGCGAGGAGGAAAGTTTTCATGGCGTGGTGAAACTTTTAAGATTTGGACTCTTGATCGAACATTTTGTCGAAGTCTCCGTTGAAGCTCTTGAGGAAGTTGTGCATGTCCAAAACTTCATTGGCGCTCACATGACCCATGCGGGGGGCACTTCCGAGCTTTGGCAGGGGACCGTAGAACATTTGAGGGTCCACTTGTACGTTGATGACGGATTGAGTCTCGCATTCAGAGCACCAAGCGTGGAAAAAAATCTGTTCGTCGCCCAGGCTTCCGATCAGTTCGATGTCTTCATCAATGTACTTGCCGGTGCATTTGGGGCACTTTAAAGTCTTTTTGATCTGACTGACGATGATGCGAAGGTCATGAAAATTCATTCAGTTTCTCTTTTAGAGTGACCTCATTTTAGGATAAAAGGGGAATTGTTTCCAGTCTTTCTTTAAAACTGAGCCGTTTAGGCTGCTTTTTTGATCGCAGCAGCTGTGCTTGGACCCACAACTGGTTTGGGCGCTTTCGTCTCTGGAGGTGTATTGATCAATTTTAGGCTGGGTGGGACGGTTGCATTTATTTCCCCCCTTTCTGCTGTGATTGTTTCGCCTACAATTCCACCGTTTCGTACCGCTTCACGCACTTCGGGAAGTACTTTTTCGAGGAAGGCAGCGGGAGCTTCAGCAAGGTGAGCGATGGTTCCAATGATTTCGGCAAGCTCTACTCCAATCTCTGGAATCAGATTGCAGAGCCATCCTATCACTTTTAGCATTTTTGCTTTATCTTTCAGATCCGTGTCCACCAGTTTGGCGACACTTTCTTCTACGTCCATAGCTCCGAGAGCGATATACCCTTTGATTTCTTCTTCTTTAAAGCTTTCAATGGTTGCCCACTCTTCAGGTAGGATGCTGGGTGCGGCTAATTTCCATAGAGGGCGAATTCCCACTGTGAGGCGGTCCAGCATGAATTCTTTGGCGTTATGAGTCCAGGTGTGTGTGTTTTCAATGAATTTTGTTTGTTCTTCTGCGGTCATTGCGTCGAGAAGCTTCTTTGCCAAAGCCTGTCTTGTTCCAGGAGTCTCGGCGCGTTTTTTAAGCGCAAGTCCACCTTCAACCAAGACCATCTTTACCTTTCCTTGGACTTCAGGGTTTGCTAATGCTTCTTTTGTCAAAGCGGCCCCTTTTTCTACGTCTGTTTGAGGTTTTGGCGTTTCTTCATCTCCGTCATGACCTGTTGCGTGTGTCATTGAGCTTTGGGTTAAACCTGTATTTAGTATACCCTCTTCGCAAAATTTGTCAATTTGAACCTGTAAAATCCTCCCCGGGGAGGATTCCTAACCCGTAACTAAACTGCAAAGAATTCCAGGGTGGCTTTTAGGCGCTTCAGAGTGAGCTCTTTTCCCATCAATCGGCAGAGTTCAAAAACACCTGGTGAATACTCTTCGTTGGTGAGGGCGACTCGAAGGGGCCAGAGGACTTGTCCATTCTTGAGGCCGAGTTTTTCGATCACGGCAACTAGGGCAGCCTTGATGGTTTCTTCTTCGTCGTAGTTGTCGAGGGCTTCGAGAGCGGGGATGGCATTTTCGAGGGCCAGTTTGACCGTAGCTTCGTCCACTTTCATCTTCTCACTGAAGAAGAGCTCGCGTTTGTAGTCGAGGGTGTCGAGGAGGAAGGGGCGGAGCATCGTAGGTCCATCGAGCAGGGTTTTCATGCGAAGTTGAACGGAGCTTAGGATTTTCTCTTTTTGTGCCTCGCTAAATTTCTGTGGGAGAGCGTCTGAATACCAGGATTCCTTTTGGAGGAGCGGTAAAATGAGATCGGTGAGTTCTTTTGTGGTTTTTGCACGGAGGTAATGCGCATTCAGCCAATCCAATTTTTCGAGGTTGAAAACAGCACCGGCCTTTTGGACGCGGTCTAGACTGAAGCGCTTTACCAGGTCTTCGAGGCTGAAGATTTCTTCTTCGGTGCCGGGGTTCCATCCGAGGAAGGCGATGAAGTTGATCATGGCTTCTTTGAGGTAGCCTTTGGCCACAAAATCTTCGGCGGCCACGTCGCCTTGGCGTTTGCTGAGTTTGCTGCGATCGGGATTGAGGAGCAGAGGGAGGTGAGCGAAAATGGGAGGAGTCCATCCAAAGGCTTCGTAGAGCCACAAATGTTTGGGAGTCGAAGGCAGCCATTCTTCGCCACGGATCACGTGCGTCACTTCCATTTCGTGGTCGTCCACGACGTTGGCGAGGTGATAGGTGGGCAGGCCGTCGGATTTGATGAGGACTTGGTCGTCGATGTCTTTGCCGTGAAAATGCATGTCGCCACGAATGGTGTCCAAGAAATCGATGTCTTTGTAAGGAATGAGTTGGCGGATCACGAAGGGGATTCCAGCGGCGAGCTTTTCTGCGGTTTTTTCAGGAGCGAGCTCTAGGCAGCGGCGGTCGTATTTGGGAGCAATTTTGAGTTTGGCTTGTTGTTCACGCATGGCATCGAGTTCTTCGGAGGTGCAGAAACAGCGGTAGGCTTTACCGGATTCTAAAAGTTGCTGAGCGTATTTTTGGTAAATCGCGGTGCGATGCGATTGAAAAATGGGGCCTTCGTCCCAGTTGAGATCGAAGAATTTGAGGGCGTTTTGCAAGCTTTCGACGGCGCCTTCTACGTAACGTTTTTGATCCGTGTCCTCGATGCGCAAAATGAATTTGCCCTTGTTTTGACGGGCAAAAAGATAGGCGTAGAGCGCGGTGCGGAGACCACCCACGTGTAGGTAGCCGGTGGGGGAAGGGGCGAAACGAGTGACGACGGTCATTGAGAGACGATTTTAAATGTTCTAATTGTGCTCAGTGAAGCAGGAAAATGCAGTGTCGTCAAAAGCTCAGCTGCACCTCAATTGCTTTGTGATCGGAATTTTCAGTGGCCAGTGCTTCGAAGTTCACGACGTCCCAGTTGGGACTCACAAGGGCGTGATCGATGGGGAGCCAGAAGAGAAGGCTGTTTGCCTTCCAGGTTGAGGTGAAGCCGAAGCCGAGGCGGGCATCGTTCAGATTGCTCTGACTGAGCATGTTTTTAAAATAAGGAGACCATGGAGTGCAGTTGAAGTCTCCGATGATGACGGTGGGTAAGTCGCTGGAATTGGCGTAGGCGACAAGGTCGGCGAACTGCTCGTTGCGAGCTAGGGCCCAGGCGGACGTGAGTGGGGCTTCGGGGTGAACGCCGAGCACGCGATAGGAGCCGTCTTCGGGAATGAATTCCAGGCCCACTTGATTGCCGAGCGGGATTTCGGTGAAAGTTCCAGGGATACGGCTTCCCATGAAGATTCCGTGAATGCCCGTTTTTTCGGTGAGAGCGGTGTTGGGATAGTCGCGGAGCACTTCACTTTGGGTCGTTCCCCAGATGGCATTGGCTTCGTTCACGACAAAAACGTCAGGTTTAAGGGTGTCTACTTTTCTATAAAATTCGGAGGTGTCCGTGTTCAAGTAATACACATTTTGAGCCAGCACGGTGAGCATGGGGTCTTTTTCGTTGGAGGGGGCTTGAGTGGTGAGGTAAGGATAGAGAGAGATGAGGTTCACGACCATCAAACAGATCCAGCACAGAGACCAGAGCCATTGTTTTTTGAACAAGTGGTAGCCGGCGAATACAAAGGCGATGAGCACGTAGTAAGGAGCGTAGTGCGTGAACAGCTCGAAAAACCAATACAATCCCCCCAAGGCCACAAAGCTTTGGATGAGGAAGGCGGTGGCCAGGAAGAGGCGAGGCCAAAGAGGCGTTTTTGCTTTCATGTTTTGAGTCTAGCGAAGGGCTCGTTTTTCTGCTACCCTTTGTCTACTTTTCTATGGTTAAACGTCGCAAACGTCAGTATCGCAAAAAGGATTCCAAGCTCAAGTTTGAGGTGGAAACCCACATCGTTCGTGAAATTTGGGCGGTGGTTTACCTTTCTTTTGCAGCTTTAACTTGGCTCTCGCTCAATCAACAGTTGGGCTTTTTGGGAGACCTGTGGGTGTCCTTTTTAAAGCCGGTCTTTGGAGTGGGCATGTCCACGGTTCCCTTTGTGCTGCTCTTCATGGGTGCTTCGGTGTTTCTTTCCAAAAAAATTGAATGGGGCTTGGCTCGCATGACGGGGGTCTTTCTTTTGGCTTCTGCGATTTTGGGTTTTGTGCACATGGGTGTTCCTGAAACGGAGCTTTTGGAGGCGGCTCAGCGTGGGGAAGCGGGAGGTTACATTGGATTTGTTTCGAGTTTTATTTTGACTGCGGCGTTTGGCAGGGTGGGAGCTCACGTGCTTTTGGCTGCTACTTTTTTGGTGGGACTTTTGCTCACGGTTCAAGTGAGTTTGGCCGACATTGTGCGTGCCTTTGTGCCTTCCAGAAAAATGATGAAGAAAGTGATTGAAGTGGCGACACCGGAATTTGTAACCATCGACAGAACCGGTGAAGAAGACGAGATCAAGATTGTGAAGCTGGATGAGCCCACTCGTGATGAAAGTCAGGCCCTGACTTTGAGAGAAATGAACATCAAAGAAGTGGAAGCGCGTTTGGCCAAAGAGGACGAAGACGAGGACCTTGAAGAAGCGAAAGTGGTTCATCCCAAAGCTAAAAAACAAGAAGTTCCCGATGGGGAAATTGTGATGGTGGATCAAGCGGTGACGGAGGAAGAAGAGACTGGAGAGTGGGCTTATCCTTCCATGGATTTGCTCGAAGCCAGTAAGGAAGCGGCTACCGTGAATCAAGTTGATTTGAAGCGGAAAGCGGATCTCATCAAAGCGAAGTTGGAACAGTTTGGTATTGCAGTGAGCATGCAAGAAGTGCACGTGGGGCCCACTGTTATTCAATACACACTCAAGCCCGCCGATGGAGTGAAGCTGTCTAAAATCATGTCGCTCAAGAACGACATTGCTTTGGCGCTTGCGGCTCCGGCGGTTCGTATTGAAGCTCCGATCCCAGGCAAATCTTTGGTGGGAATTGAGATTCCAAGTTCCACCCGCTCTACGGTGCACTTGCGTGAAATGATGGAGACTCAAGATTTTATTTCTGAAAAATCGAAGTTGAAAATTGCGCTCGGTCGGGATGTTTCTGGAAAGTCCATGGTGGCGGATTTGGCCAAAATGCCGCACCTTTTGATCGCCGGAGCGACCGGGTCTGGAAAGTCCGTGGGACTCAATAGCTTCCTTTTGTCTTTGCTCTACAACAACTCTCCTCGCGAACTCAAATTCATCATGATTGATCCCAAGCAAGTCGAACTTTCGACCTACAATGGCTTGCCTCATTTGCTCACACCGGTGATCACGGATCCTGAAAAAGCAGCGACGGCACTTCGTTGGGCGGTGGCGGAAATGAATCGTCGTTACAAAGTCTGTGCGGACGCCGGGCACCGGAACATTGCCGACTACAACGCCGATAAAAAGACCGCCGAAAAAATGCCGAAGATCGTGGTGGTGATCGATGAGTTGGCGGATTTGATGATGACCGCGCAGAAGGAAGTCGAGGCGTCGATTTGTCGTATTGCCCAAATGGCGCGCGCCGTGGGAATGCATTTGATTGTCGCCACTCAGCGGCCTTCGGTCGACGTTATTACGGGGCTCATTAAGGCGAATATTCCGGCGCGCATCGCGTTCACGGTGGCTTCGAATGTGGACTCTCGCACGATTTTGGATGGCATTGGGGCTGAAGATTTATTGGGGAATGGAGACATGCTTTACTTGTCTGGAACCATGGGTAAGCCGATTCGTATCCAAGGAATTTATGTCTCATCCAAAGAAATTGAACGCGTGACGAATCGTCTCAAACTCACGAGTGAAGGTCCTGACTTTTCTCACGACATCACGTCCAAGGAAGTGGCTAGACAGCCGGTGCAAGGCGTGCCCAATGCACCCGACGAAGCCAAGTCCGATGAAGAACTCATGGAGGCGGCGCTCGACTGTTTAAAGAAGAACCGCAAGGCAGCTTCTACTTCGTCTTTGCAACGCTATCTGCGCATCGGTTACTCGCGCGCCGCCCGCATCATCGACATGCTCGAAGAAGCCGGCTACATCGGTCCTGCCCAGGGCAGTAAACCGAGAGAGGTTTATGTGAGGGAGGAGTAGCTGAAATATTTCAGAGAAATGTCAGCACGACCATCTTCGATGGTGCCCGTCTGCATGAATCTGCGATTCAGGTCTTTCTGCGTACAATAAGGATTATGCAAAAAGATTTTGATGGTTGGAATCGGCGAAAGAAGTATCTTGAAGAGTACGGTTGTGAGACCTTGCCTTTTCACGAACGTGAAATTTGGTGGTGTAGCTTGGGGCAAAACTTAGGCCAAGAACAAAGTGGCAAGAACTGGTTTTTTGAAAGGCCAGTCTTAGTTTTTAAAAAATTCAATGAAAAGCTTGCTTGGGTTTTACCTATGACGAGTCATCTGAAGGAGGGAAAGTATTATCATACACTTTCTTACGACAATAAAAGGTCTGTGCTTATTCTTTCACAACTGCGATTAGTGAGTGTTAAGCGATTTCTTAGGTATGTTAGAAAGATCAGCTTGGATGAGTATGCAAGAGTTCAAGATAAAATCATTGGTCTTGTTTTGAATTAAAAAAACGGAGCCCCTTTTCAGAGGCTCCTCAGTTGGCCGATGGCCATTGTGTTTGTATTTTATGTAGTGCTTGTGAAAATTGCAAGCTTCGTGTGAAATTCAGTACGACCAGCTAGCTATGGTGTGTGTTTCCACGTACCTTGACCAATAATAACGCTATACGTTATGATTCCTGGGATCACTGATCCTTATGAAGAAAACCATCCCTCCCATCCATCCTGGTGAACTCTTGCTTGAAGAATTTCTTGAACCTTTGGGGCTCAGCCAATACCGGTTGGCCAAAGACATCAGTGTTCCCCCAAGGCGCATCAATGAGATCGTGCTAGGGAAGAGAGCTGTTTCTGCTGATACGGCCTTGAGGCTTGCGAAATACTTTGGGATGAGTCCGCAGTTTTGGATGAATGCGCAGAGTCACTACGATTTGGAAGTGCAGAAGGATTTTTTAAATGAGCGTTTAGAAAATGAGGTGAAAATTTTGAAAAAATAACACTTTTTCTATGAAAAATCTTCTCAAAACTTTTAATCGAATTGCTCGTGGTTATTTGAAGGATCAGTGGGAGCCTATCCCAGAGCTTTTGGCGGAAGAGACCCTGCGTTTGGGCACTTCCCACGAAGGTAGACGGATTGGGGCGTATCGAATCAACTCGGGTGCCAAGAAGGTTTTGTTTGTGGCGGCCATTCACGGGAATGAAGTGGGGACGCGTCGTACTTTGGTTCACCTCTACGCTTGGATCAAGGATCACTCGGAGGAGTTTATAGATTTCACTTTTTGGTTTGTGCCCTGTCTCAACCCCGATGGTTTTGCGCAGGCGCTGGCTCATCCCGACTATGCGCATGGTGGACGAAAAGGGCGCTTCAATGGCAAGGGCGTGGACTTGAACCGCAACTTTCCCGTGTCTAGTTTCAAGAAGGAATCTCATTGGAATCACGGCAAAAATTATCGAGAACGAACGCCGGTTTTTTGTGGGGAGCAGGGGGGCAGTGAGCCCGAGACCAAGGCCCTCACTCAGTTTGCCTTGGAACAAAAAATTGAAGTGCTGTTCATGCTTCACAATGTGGGTGAGGACGTGATGCCGTCTTTGGATGCACGCGCACAAAAGCTGGCTAAAATCTTTTCGAAGCAGAGTGGTTTCTCTTTTGTTTCGAATGAAGAATGGGTGGCTTTGGAGCAGACGGGCACTTTTAAAGAATGGTGCGAGCTTCATAAGATTGCTTTTTTGGAAGTGGAAGCTTCTGTTCGTGCGGGGCGTTATGGATCGGATTGGGTGCGACAAAAACCTGCTTTTCTGGCGTGTCTTGAAAAGTTGAAGCAAGAGAGCTAGTCCCTTACTTCATTCCGACTCACTTCGCTCAAAGTCTCTCGTTTTCGGATGAGTTTGATCTCGCCATTTTCTTTGACGAGTAGTTCGGCTGCTTCTGGATAGGAATTGTAGTGAAGGGCGCTCATACCTGCGCAGTAGGCACCGCAGCCTTCGATGAGAAACAAGTCGCCGATGCTTGCCTCTGCGAGTTCACGAGGGCCCAATTCATCGCCTTTTCCGGGTTGAGGAGTCAGAAGGTCGCCGCTTTCGCAACAATGACCGACTACGACGTACGATTTTTTTGCGGTGCTTGGACTTTTTGAAATTACCTGCATAGTGTGCTGAGCTCCATAGTAGGAGGGACGTAGGATTTCGGTCATACCGCAGTCGAGTTTTAGGAATTCATATCCGTCTTTTCCTGTGTCCACTTTGTCGACGATAGTGCCGAGCAAATTGCATGTGTTGGCAACTAAGTAAGTTCCCGGTTCTATCTCCAAATGGATTTTGCGCCCCGTTTCTTGGGCGAATTTTTCCAAGGCTAGAGCCACTCGTGCACTGATGGCCTGAAGGTCCGCTGTTTTTTCGGTTGGGATGCGGGCGACTTTGAATCCACCCCCCATGTTGAGGATCTGAACTTCTGGGAATTCGAGTAAGAGGGGGAGCGTGAATTCCAGTACTTTGAGCCACGCTTCTGGATCCGTCCCGACTCCAATGTGTGTGTGAATGCGTTTTACGCTCAGTGTGTATTTTTTCAACAAAGCTTTTGCTTCTGGAATACGTTCGTGCCAAATTCCAAAGCTGGAATTCTTTCCTCCCACGTTGGTTTTTGCAAACTCTCCGGAGCCTTCACCGGGGTTGATGCGCAGGCTCACTTGACTGTTTGGAAAGAGCGAACCATACAGTTCCAACTGATGGAGGGAACAGGCGTTGAATTCCATGCCTTGGGCTATCAATTGTTTTAGCACTTCTGGTTTGGGTGGTTCTTGAGTGGTGAATAAAATTTGGGAGCCGGGGATTCCTGCAGAAATAGCGCGCAGTGCTTCGTAGGCAGAACTGGCATCGATTTGAATGCCCATCGCGTTGAAGAGGCGCAGAATACTTTGGTTTGGATTTGCTTTCATGGCGTAGCGAACGGTGAGTCCGAATGGAGCTTTGAATGCCAATGTGTTTTGTGCAAATTCGCGAAGCTTTGCCTCGTCATAAACATAGAGGGGCGTTCCGAATGTCTCGGCGATGGAAAAATAGTTAGGCTGCATAGTAGAAGTCGTGAAGGATTTGTTCGGACTCTTTCATGCGGTCTTGAGGGACCATAAGCACTGTAACACCTCTTTCTGGAATTGCATGCATGTAGTGGACGGAGATGCCACGTTCGTTCAGCAAAGTCCAAACAGGGTGGTCTGTGAAATCTTCTGTTTTTGTCATCAGTCTCAAATCACGACGATCGGTCAAATTCCAACCGTTTCCGAAGTTTTCTCTCAGTGCATCGTAAAGTCTGGCTGAATTTGCTGCGCTCAAAGGACGATCCAAAGTCACGGTCCATGTGGTTTCGGTGCTGAAGGTTTGATCGATGTTGTAGTCTTGCAGCACGTCCGTGATCACGGCTAACACGCCCGGTGAATCGCTCATGGGTCCATCGATGGTGAGTGCATATGGGAGTGCTTCTCCTTCTTCTCCCCCTTCTATTAACTGAGCGGCAAAAGGAGGCTGGGCAATGCGATTTTCCATTTGGATTTTTCCTTGTTCCGAGCGTCGTTTTTCTCGGTTGATTCCGCCCAAAGCGAAGATCATGCCCATCGCTGGTTTTTTGAGAGCCTTGAATTCGCTTCCAAATTTTTCACTTAGAGCCAACTCAAGAGCTGCTTTCTTTGCTTCACTCACATCCTGATCCAACGTTAGGGTGACGGTGTTTCTGGTGCTGAAGGTTTGATCGATGTTGGAGTCCTTTAAAAAGTGTGTGATCAAAGCCAGTACGCCTTTTTTCTCAGCCATGTCTCCAGAAATTTCGAGCACGGTTTTCGCTTTTTTGGGTTGGACAATTTCTTGTACGTCCACTTCTGGTCCCGCGTTCCAGGGAATGTAGGTGCTACCCATCTCTGGTCTGTCTGGATCGTGAACCACGATGCTGATGTGGGTTCCATGAATAATGCCTGGCACTTGGGACTGCACGACGCCGGCGTCGGCTCCTCGAGCTCCAATGAATTCGGTCATCAATGCGGGGCTCATGACCTCTACTCTCGTTGCTCCTTTCACGCCGTTTCCTGTTTGGATGGTCGTTTTTTTCTCCACATTCAAAACGAGTTCTTCTCCTTGGTCTGCGGCACGTGCGGCTTCTGCGGTGGTGGCCTCGGTGTATCCTCTCAGAGTGCCCAAGAGGGGAGCGTGGCCTCCTTCTAGTATGATGGCGCTGCTGTCGTCTGTTAGAGTGGTTCTTATTTGATGAGCGTAGCTTTTCCTTAGTGTTTCTCGTTGAGCGCGATTTCTTAAGGCCTCAGCAGGATCGTCACCATAGACCAGTTCTGTGAGGGCATTTTTTTGCAGGTCATTCGTTTGCAATCCGTGATGCTGAAAATAAGCAGCGTAAAGGGCACGGCAGAGCTCTTCTCCAAAACCGGTGATGGATTGGTGAAAACCCTGGGAAGAATAGACCCAATCTTCGCCAAGCCCTTGGAGCTTGCTGAGTTCTTCATCGTTTCCTTCTTGTAAGGGCTCAATGCAGGTTGTAAAGCGACTCAGCTCTTGATCTAAAACACTGAGCAGTTTTTCTTGAGCTTCATCATCGACTTTTTCTCGAATGGCTTTGACGTGAAAGCTGCGAATTCCTTCCAATAGAGCTTGAACCGAATTTTTATTTTTTGCACGCAAAGCATCCTTAAGCTTTAGAAGCTCATCGGTGGTGTTGAAAGGGTCTGGACTTCCGCGAGGTGTTCGTAGTGCCGACACCACAATGATTTGGGCTTTGCCCGCCGTTTTGCGGTCCTTTGCCCGGGCAAGATTGGTTTGGAACTCCATCGCATTCTCTCCACCGATTTTGGTGGCGAGGACTTCTGTTCGGGCGAGGGCGAGGTGACCGAGGTCGGCTTTGTCAGTGGTTCGTTCTTGATAAGTCATTGTTCATTGCTAGGTTTTAAAAAAACTCCTTCAGAGGAAGGAGGTGAGGGGTAGAACAGAACTTCACTAAATCACCTTCTTCCTTAAGGAGGTGCGCTTCTTACTGCTGACAGTGAGGTTGAAGTTCAACATAGTGCTTTGAGTTTAGCGTCTAATCTCGTTTGAAGCAAGAGAGCTAAGCTCCGTGACATTTCTTAAACTTTTTCCCACTCCCACAAGGGCAAGGGTCGTTGCGGCCTGCATCCGGGAACTTGGCGGCTAGGCTGCTGGTGGGAGCGATGAGGTCGGAGTCGGAGACGACGGGTTGACCCGTTTTGGCCGAGATCACTCGAACGCTGGGTTCGCTCACGGGCATTTCGATGGCTGTTCGCTGGACGGGCATCACCCTATGAGGTTCTCCCACGCCGTGTTGAGGCATTTGTGCTTCCGGCTTTTCGAGAGAAGGTTCTTCTAAGTTCCGTTCGATTTGTTCTTCGTTGGTTCTGATTTTGACCGGTTCTCCTTCGGCGTTCACCGCAGGGGCGGCAGGCTTGTTCACGAGCTGCACGTTGATCTTCACATGGAAGAGGCTGGTGAGAGTCGTGCGATCGATCTTTTCCATGAGTTCTTCAAAGAGACCAAAGGATTGATTCTTGTATTCGACGAGTGGATCGCGCTGTCCGTAACCGCTGAGGGAAACGGCTTCGCGCAGGTCTTTGAGTTCGTCGATGTGACGCATCCAGAGCATGTCCACGGTGCGAAGGAAAATCGCGCGTTCGGCGCGACGCAAAATGCTGGGATCGGGAAGGTTTTTTTCTTTCTCTAAATACTCGGCTTCCAAGTATTTTTTGAGAGTATCGATGCGTTCTTCCTGTGTCATCGGTGCGAGCGTTTCGAGTGCAGTCGGCTTCACGGGGCTGCGGTGCAAGGCATTCACTGTTTCCCAGATTTCTTTCACATTGTCGGGATGAGAAAGCACGATTTTTTCGACTTCGGTTTCCATGAGTAGCAGCGCTTCGTTTTTGAGGCTTTCGCTTTCTAAAATGGCGCGGCGTTTTTTATAGATGATGTCGCGGTGAGTGTTCATCACGGTGTCGTATTCCACGAGGTGTTTGCGGATGTCGAAGTTGTGGCCTTCCACTTTGCTTTGAGCGCTTTCGAGCGAACGGCTGATGATTTTGTTTTCGATGGGCATGTCTTCGGGGAGGCCCATGCGTTCCATCAAACTCTTCATTCGGTCTCCGCCGAAAATGCGCATGAGGTCGTCTTCCATGGACACATAGAACTGGCTCATTCCAGGATCGCCTTGACGTCCGGCACGTCCACGAAGCTGATTGTCGATACGGCGAGATTCGTGACGCTCGCTCCCGATGATCACGAGTCCACCGAGGTCGGCTACGCCTTCACCCAGCTTGATGTCGGTTCCACGACCGGCCATGTTCGTGGCGATGGTCACGGATCCGCGTTGTCCGGCGTTGGCGACGATTTCCGCTTCCTTTTCATGGTATTTGGCGTTGAGCACGCTGTGGGAGATGCCCTCTTCTTGTAAAACTTTGGAGAGCTTTTCGGATTTTTCTACGGAGATAGTTCCAATCAAAACAGGTTGGCCCTTTTCATGTAGCTCGTTGACGCGAGTGGCAATGGCTTTGAATTTGCCTTTCTCGGATTTGTAAATCGCATCCGATTTATCCACACGTTGGATGGGTTTGTTGGTGGGGATTTGCACCACTTCGAGTCCATAAATCGCTCCGAATTCTTCTTCTTCGGTCTTGGCGGTCCCCGTCATTCCCGCGAGTTTTTGGAACATGCGGAAATAGTTTTGGAAGGTGATGGTGGCCAATGTTTTGCTTTCGCGTTTGATGGGCATGCCTTCTTTGGCTTCGATGGCTTGGTGCAAACCTTGTCCGTAACGGCGGCCGGTCATGAGACGGCCTGTGAACTCGTCCACGATGATGATTTCGTCGTTGCGAATCATGTAATCCACGTCTTTTTTGTAGACGGCGTTGGCGCGCAGCGCTTGTTCGATGTGATGTACTTCTTCGAAGCCTTTTTCGGTGTAAATGTTTTCAACGCCGAGCATCTCTTCCATCTTTCGAATGCCTTCTTCGGTGAGGGTGGCGACGCGTTGTTTCTCATCCACATTGTAGTGGGTGTTGGCTTCGAGCAGCTTCACCATTTTGGAGTAGCTGATGTATTTTTCGGTGGATTCTTCGGCGGGAGCAGAAATGATGAGCGGGGTGCGGGCTTCGTCCACGAGAATGCTGTCCACTTCGTCCACAATGGCGTAGTGAAGGTCGCGTTGGACGAGGGACTCTTTGTTGGGAGCCATGTTGTCCCGCAAGTAGTCGAAGCCGTATTCGTTGTTGGTTCCGTAGGTGATGTCGGCAGCGTAGGCGGCTTTTTTTTCATCGCGGGGTTGGTCGTGAACCACGACCCCAATGCTCATGCCCAGGAATTTGTAGAGGCCTCCGATCCATTCGGCGTCACGTTGAGCGAGGTAGTCGTTGACCGTGATGACATGCACTCCTTTCCCTGCGAGGGCGTTGAGGTATACCGAGAGGGAACAAACGAGGGTTTTTCCTTCTCCCGTTCGCATTTCGGCGATCTTCCCTTCGTGAAGCACCATTCCTCCGATGAGCTGCACATCGTAATGGATCATGTCCCATTTTTGCTCGATGCCACGCACCATCCAGGATTTGCCCACGAGGCGACGAGCGGCGTTCTTAACCAAGGCAAAGGCTTCAGGCAGGAGGGCGTCTAAACTTTCACCCGCAGCAATGCGATCGCGGAATTCTTGGGTTTTGAGAGGGACTTGTTCGTCGGTGAGTTCAAGCTGGTATTTTTCCTCAATTTTATTGATTTCTTCCACGACCTTGCGCATGCGCTTGATGGTCTTTTGTTCGGGGTCTCCGATGAGGGCAGTGATGAATTTTTTAAGCATAATTTTACGTGTGGGCGCAGTTTAGCACGCAGAGTGGTTTGTGTCTTGGGGATTTGCTTTGTGCCTGTGGCGTTTTATTGTGGTAAAACAATTTTATTGACGAAGCAGAATATATTGCTATAATCTTTTCGTATTCCGCTCGGTTCACAGGACACGTGCCCCACCTGTCTAAAAAGGGGTAAAAGGGATAAGCCCCTTCTCTCCAACCTGGAGGTTTCCTAACAAGGAAGCCGCCGGGGACTTTTGATTCTCACTCGTTAAAAATGAAAGCACCCATTGCCACCTTAGGGACCGTCGCCCTTCTAGCCACACTGGCAAATGATGTGGCGGCAAAGCCAGAAACCCTGCGTGTTTCGCGTGAACTTTCGAAAGCGGGTTTGGCTCTAGAATGGTTTGACATTGGTGATATCGGAGAAAGATGGAGGTTACTAGATTTGTTGGAGAGTTTGAACCAATACAACTCTTCCGCATTGAGTGGTGGTGATGCCATGTTTGTTCGTGGTCAAGCGGGAGAGGGCCCTTTGGCTATGTATTCTACTTCAGAACCCACAGACTCTGTTCCGTCGGAACCTACTGCACTGACCCTTGCCTTTGCTCAAATAGCTGCAGAAGTGCTCAATGAGTCTGGTGGACCAGGTCTGCCATTGGGAGTAACCCGTTTTCTGGATGAAGATTTTCTGCAGATATTAGATCCAAAATACGATGGACAATGGACAGGGCCAAGCACTCATGAAAAAGGGCGCGGTAAAACTTTTTTGGTTTGGCGGGACCTAAGTGCTCCGATTGGCTTTCCAGTTCAACCAAAAGAAGCAGTGGGGATGAGATTGACTTACGAGGCTTGGAGCCCTTACTCGGTCACTATCAGTGGTGGGAGGGATAACTCAAAATATTTAAGAGACAATTGGGTCTTTGCTGCTCATGTTGATGACGGCGATTTCCTTACGGATTATATCGTTGCCGGAGGGTTGGGAATTCGCAAAAAAGTATCTACTGGCGCGCTTTCTCCCAGCATAGCTGTCTCCTGGGTTGCTGATATCGATTTAAATGGGGCCACTACGCTCAAAGTGAGCGTTCAATTCCCTGAAACGGACTGTCGTGCGGCAAAATTTTTAAACAGTGGGATTCAAGTAAGTGAATCCCTTAAGGGAATTGCAGATCGTCAACTAGGATCTGATCCAGCGGCTGTTATGCGAGAATTCTCACTAAAGCATAGCGGAGCGTATCAAGCTATCGCAGGTGCTTATGCAGGACCGAATGGCTGCAAACCTCAAGAATATTCCACCAGCTATATTACCGCTGAAAATAAGAATTCACTCCTCACCGTGGCCCGTTTAGTGGACAGGTTCTAAAGTGAAAAGATTATTTAGAGCTCTTCGGCCAACTCTTTCATGTTCCACAGTGTGTACTGGTCTGTGTTTTCACTGGCGTATTTTACGCAGGCTTCGTAGGCTGACCATAGTTCTTCGGATTCGGTTGTGCTGAGCAGTGCCCTGTCTTCCCCTTTGCTGAGATCAAAAGGTGGAGTGAGTTGCTTATGGTTTGCTTTTTTGTTTGCCACGTAAATGCTGACCCAAGCGGATTCATCGGTTATGAAGTCATTGTCGTGAACTTTGATGTTCATAAAGTAGGGCCCGCTGTCTGAGAGCGCATCTAGCTCTGCGAAAATTTCTTCTGGAGTTTCGTCTGTTCGCTCAAACAGTTTTACTTCAACATCTTCAGGGCGCACGGGTATTCCGTCTTTTGTGCTGCCCCAGCTGTAGTCTCTGTCGTTTTCCACGAGGAAGCTGGCACCGTTTTCGGCGAAGTAACTTTTAACAAAAGGGCCGGTGGTTCCATTGGTGGGGGTCGCTGCGGCGGGAGGGGCGTAGCCAAACACTTCTTCAAAGTAAGTGAATCCACCCGCTTGATCTGTGGTTTCACCTGTTTCTGGGTCGATTTCGTGAGTGCCGTATTTCTCAACCACTGCTTCAATTTCTGCATCGCTCATGGCGTCAAAATCCATCCACTCGTAGTCGTTGTAGTAGGGCATGGGAGGACGAGCGTGGTAGGAGACACTGACGACTGAAGAGCTTTTGAGTCGTTCAATGAGCTCGGGTGCTTCGTCTAGATAGGTTTGGAGGATGGTTCCGTCTAAGTAAATGTCTACCGGTACCTTGTACTTCTCATGAATATCGATCACGCGGTTCACGGTCTCGATGCTTTCTTCGCTGGAAATGAATTCTTGAGTGTTGAGGGTGAAGAGTACGTTGCTTTCGGAGAGAGTTTTTTCTTCATCTGAAAGTACTTCATCGGGCTGTATGTAGATTGTGTCTGGGCTTGTTTGACAACTGCTCAGTATTACAGCTCCGAGAAAGACTAGGTTGAGGGTTTTTTGCATATGATATGTTTTTTCTTACAAATCAATCGGCGGCTTTCCCACCGAAAACTACAAACACGGTTTTGATGAGAATTTTAAGGTCTATCCACAGGGACCAGTGTTTGATGTAGTAGCTGTCGAGGCGTACTTCTTCTTCGAAGTCGAGGTCGCTGCGGCCAGAAATTTGGCTGAGCCCGGTGATTCCGGGTTTGATGGTGAGCAAGAAGCGAGCGGGATCTTCGTATTTTTCCACTTCTTCTGGTAGGTGAGGACGAGGACCCACGAGGCTCATATCTCCTTTAAATACGTTCCACAAATTGGGGAGTTCGTCGAGGCTGGTTCTGCGCAGGAATTTGCCAAAAGGGGTGATGCGAGGGTCGTTTTTGATTTTGAGCAGAGGGCCTTTTCTATGGCTCTTGTCTGCGAGTTCGGTGAAGCGCAAATGATGGGTGTTGTGTTGCATGGTTCGGAACTTGTAGAACGTGAAGGGTTTGCCATTTTGTCCCACCCGTTCGGCAGGGCTTTTATCTTCCAATTTGCTGAAGAACACGGGTCCTTTTGAGTCGCGTTTGATGCCCAAGGCGATCACGGCAAAGACGGGGGAGAGGGCGAGCAAGGCGAGGCTGCTGATGACTATGTCGAAACTCCGTTTGCTGATGCGGCCCCAGCCGTCCAAGGGCGTGGGTTTGAGGTGGATCACGGGGAAACCGGCGATGGGTTCGATGTCGATGTTGGAGCGCTCCACTTCCAAAATTTCGGGCACAAAGCGGTATTCAATGTGGTTTTCTTGGCAGAATCGCAGGATTTGCTGATCTTGAACTTCGGTGAGATTTTGGTCGGTCAGGATCACCGAGTCTATGGCTTTGTTTTTCACGATGCGATGCAGGTCTTTGAGGGAGCCCAGTTTTTTAAGTCCTTCGATCTCACGACTGCGTTCGGAAAGATAACCTTTTACGTTGTAGTGTGGGTCCTTTCGCAGGGCGCTTGAGAGGCGACTGGCGATTTTATTGGAACCGATGAGCAGGATGTTTCGTCGTCCGATGTCGTGTTTTAAGAAGGAACGTTCGATCTGGCGCAGAATGAGGCGCGCTAAAATCACAAAAACCAGCGTGAAGAGGAACCCGTAGATGAGCACTAAGCGCGAGAAAAAGATTTTTCGTGTCAAAAAGAAGTAGGTCATCACCACCAAAAACCAAACCACAGAATGTTTGGCGACTCGGCGGGATTCACGCAGGGGACCCTCGGTGTTCTTCATGTCGTAGAGCCCAAAGAAGGCAAAGACTAAGACCAGGAGCGCCCCAAACAAGAGACTGATCTGAAAATAATCTTCGATGGGGAGCAGGTTGGCATTGGTGATTACAAAATTCACTCCCGGAATGAAGTCTCCTTCGACGCGTAAACGGTAACCCACCAAGATTCCGGCCACGGTCATGGCAAAATCCAGGGGAATGCGGAGCAGCGCGAAAGCGATTTCGGAACGTTTCATGTCGCCATGTTAACAAAAAAACCTCCCGTTGAGGAGGTCTCTTTGATGGTGCTTCCTATAAGCCGAGTTCTGTACCGAATGGTGGTGATCCCTCGCTTACGCTCGGGTCACTCCCCTTCGGTCGTGATCATCTCTCTGGGCGTTTCATTGCTGAAGCGCTCGTGGCGGTGAGCGAATTGGGGCGACAGGCCGCCGATTCCAACTCTCCAATCTCACCTTGCAAGGAAAAGGGTTTACCGAGCCGTCCTCCTTACGAAGGGGCTCCCCGTGCCCGAACCCGAGGGCTCTAGCAGAGGGGGCGTTTAACGTTACTCGTCTCTGTGGCACTTTCCCTATGCGCTGTTTTTTAGGTCAACGCACGGCCGCCGTTAGCGGCTTTCCTGCCTGATCTTGCTCGGACTTTCCTCGAAGTTTTGACCAAGGCCAGAACTTCGCGATCACGCGGAAGCAAGGGTTATAGTACGTCATCTACTGTCGTTTGGCAACGGGCTTGGATCGTCCTCTTATTTCTTCCTCGCTGTCGAATAAAACAAAGCTCCAATGATGAGAGCCGCTCCACCTAAGCCCAGCCAGGGCAGCCAAGGGTATTGCTCGGTGAGGCGACTTTCTTCGGAATCGCAAGTGTCGCCGATAAGGTCGCCATCGGTGTCTTCTTGGGCTTTATTGGGGTCGTTGGGGCAGTTGTCTTTCACATTCAGGATGCCATCTCGGTCGTAGTCGTCACATTCGTTCCCACGTCCGTTTCCGTCTTCGTCGGTTTGATCGGGATTTGCAAGATTCACACAGTTGTCGTTTTCGTTGGGGATGCCATCTTCATCGCTGTCGGTTTTTTGGTAGGAAGGATTGGCTGTGCTCGCAAGGGCTTCGAGCGTTTGAACCCCCTTATTGCTATTGAGGTCTCCTGCTTCAGAGGTGAGGATGGATACTGCGGCATCTGCATTGAAGTAAACGGTGTAGCTGCTGTCGGGTTGAGCGAGGAAGCGAAGGCTCTTTTGCACCTTGGTGTTGCTTTGACCCAGTTCCACTTCGTTGATTCTTAAGAATTGGCTGTAGCTGAGTTCCACTTTCCATTCCTTTGCGGTGGTGGAGGGGAAGCTGAGACTCGTGCTCGTCATTTTAGTGGTGGAGATGATGATTTTTTCACTTCCATCGTCGTTCAGAACAGAAAGTTTGACGCTTGTGGGTAAGGCCACATAGGGGTCTAAAGTGAAGTGCAGGCTGCTGGAAGTGATGGCCGTGTCACTTGAAAAACTCAATGCTGCGAGGCCCGGACCTTGCTCGGGGACTTGGTATTCCACTGAGGTTTTTGTGCTGCCGTCCACCAGTTCGGGAGTGGTGCTTGTCACGGCCACGGAGTCGGATACGGTTTTGATGATCCATGGCAAAAACTCTTGAGTCTCATTGTTCAGAACAGCGCAATCAAAGCCGATGTCTTCGTTCTCTTCAAAGGGCAGTTCCACTACGGTGGGCACAGTGAGATCCAGCTCGTCCAGCAGTTTGTATTCTTGGAAGCTGCTGAGTTTCAGTAGGTCGTCGTTGGGGACGCCGCTCGACGCATTGCTCAAGGGGGCTAGAAGGGTGATCAGAACGATGGAGAGCAGTGTGAGTTTTTTCATGAGGTCAAAATTAAAGATGGGCGATTTTTTCCATTTTCTTGCTGAGGAAGGCGGTGCTGATCAGTAAAGAACCGATCACAAAGAAGGTGATAATCTTGCCTGTGATGTCCATTTCCCACACATCCACGGCAAGAAGGCGAAGGATCACGGCGCCGATCAAAATGGCACCTGTGGTTTTGATCACGCTGTTTTTCTGTGCGCTTCCACCCAAATTGAATCCGACCCCTGTGAGTGTGTAGATCGTGAGCGGAATCATGACTTCCATGGAGGCGTTAAAGACGAGGGCGTGTGCACAGAGCCACACAAAGGCCACGCTGAATCCCACTCCAACCACATAGAAAGGAAGGGCGATCTCGAGTTTTTTCTGGTACGCGTAGTGTGCGAGTGCCAAACAGATGAGCGTTGTGAGTAAAAGGAGCAGAGCTTGCACGTGTAAAACAGATTGAGACCATTCGTTGCTTCCCATGCTTGCGACCCCACCAATGACGCTGGGCAGGAAGAGGGCGGAGGTGATTTGGAACACGCGAGGATCTTTGGTGAGCGCCAGAGCGCCAACACTGGTGGCCAGAGCTTCTAAGGTGTAGAGCACCATGAAGAGGGTGTCGTTGTCGATCACTTCAAAGCGGGTTGCGGTCACCAGGTAAATGAAGGCGATGCTCCCGTACACATAGAGCCCCATTTTGAGGGAAGCTTTTTGAAAAAGGACGAAAGCCCCCACGAAGAAGGCAAGCATGGCGGCGGCGGTGGTGAGACTCTTCCATTCGTCCGGAACGCTATGGTTGATCCAGAACAAAAGAAGGAGGGCATTGCCACTGCTGGTGACGATGTCCATGTCTTCTATTTGTTTGTTCTTTAAGCTCCGTGCGGTGCTACTGGCAAAGAAAAGCGCAGCGAAGGCAAAGGCACTGGCTATCTCAAGCGAGTGGTTTTGCAGGTAGCGTGTGTCCACGGTGACGATGATGCTGTAAAGCGCAACAAATCCAAGAGCGAGATTGTTCAATCCGCTCCATCCCGTGAGCTTAACCACCCAGAGTGTGCCTGCGCAGAGGACAAATAGGTAAGAGAAGAGTCCCACAAAATTGGGTTCTGTGGAGCCGGTCAACATGGGCACAATGCCACCCATGATGAGCCCTAAGACGGCTAAAGATTGAACTTTATTTTTAACACTGGAGTAGGCCACAAAGACGACGACTAGGGCCATAAAGAGCAAGGCTAGGCTTGGAGTGAAAAAATCGTAAACGGTTCGTGCGGCAAACACGGTGAGAAGAACGGTGCTTGCGCCCAAGGCGATGAGCACGCTTCCTTGAGGAATGGATTTTCGGTTCCTCCATTGCCCCAGCAGAAGAATGAGTACTCCGCCGATGATTCCCAAGAGAATACGACCCATGGGGCCGATCCAATTGTTCATGAAGGCATAAGTGGTGAGCCATCCGAAGCCGAGCAAGACCAAGAAAGCGCCCGCTTTCATGGGCCAATCGGTCTTCATCCAGGTGAGGGCTTCGCCCAAAGAATCGTTTTCGGTTGGAGCGACTTGGTTTGCTTGGTTGGCAGGGCTGCTGACTTGAGCAATGGGTGTTCCTACGGTTGGAGTGCTTGCTACGGGAGTTTGCACTTGTGGTTGGGTCTGTGCCGGTTGGCCCTGGGTTGAGATGTACTCAATCAAATAATCCACTTTTTTTTGAAGGCCAAAGTGGAGGAATAAAAGTATGATGGGCAGGGCAAAGTAGGCGAGTCCTAGGATGACGAGAATTCCTTCCATAAAGAAAAAGGCTAGTGGATTGTTTCTAGCTTAACCTACTTTTCAAGAGTAGGCCAAAGTGTTTTATTTACTTTCCTTCAACTTCTTGAACTCGCGTTGGAAGAATTTGGCGGTTTCGAGGCAATCTTTTGCCTTTTCGTTTTCAGGTTCGAGTTTGAGGGCTTCTTCGAGCAAGCTGATGGTGGCTTCGAATTGACGGTCATTGAGGTAGCAGACGGCGAGGTCGCAGAGGATGAGCGTGTCTTTGGGGGCCATGGCTCGGGCTCTTTCTAAGATCACCAGGCCGCGTTTGCGATCTCCGGAGTGAAAGATGGACCAACCCAGGCAACGTAAAATTTCGGGATGATGAGGTTGAACTCGATTGGCGAGCTCCAAGGTTTCGATGGATTTTTCAAAATCCCCGGTCGAAGAGTATAAAAATCCTAAAAGATAGAGAGCGTTGGGGCTTCGAGGGCGGAGCTTAAGGGAGTGCTTGAGGGCTTTCATGGCCTTGTCGTACTCCCTGAGGCTCAAATAGTTGTCGCCGACTTCTTCGAAAGCTTCGGCATAGTCCATGTCCGACAAGATCATCTTGTTGGCGAGGGCAATGGCTTCGTGATGCTTCCCCTTGAGTTTGAGGGCATCCGCTTCCTTTAAAAGATCGTCGAGAACCATATTTGTTTTTGTTTTGATGTATCCAGTTATTATAGCAAAAAAAAGCCTCCTGGACAAGAAGGGAGAGCTTGGCAATTCCTAGGAATTATTCTTGTGTATCATTTGGTCCAGATGACTGCGCGTTTCTGGATCTTTGAGGGCAAAGGCCACGTTGGCCTCGAGAAGACCCCAGGGATTGCCCGTGTCGTAACGGGTTCCTTCCACTTCCCAGGCGTCGATTTTACCCCCATTTTCGAGGTGCGTACGTAGTCCGTCGATGAGGCGAATTTCGCCGTCGGTATGACTGGACTCGCTTTCGGCGAGGTTTTTGAGCACGTCTGGGGTGCAAATGTACTTGCCGATGATCCCATAATTGGAAGGAGCCGCTTCAGGAGTCGGCTTTTCGACGAGGCTTTTCACCTGAATTTCTCGATTTTCTCGAGACTGGACTTCGATCACTCCATAATTAGGGAGATCTTTAGCTGCCACTTTTTCTACACACAGCACCGGATTTCCTGTTTTTTCATAGACGTCGAGCAGTTGGCGTAGGGCGGGGCGGCTTCCATCCACGATGTCATCCCCAAAGAGGACGGCAAAAGGTTCTTCGCCCAGCACGTCTTTGGCGCAGAGGATGGCATGGCCGTCGCCGTGAGCGTTTTCTTGGCGCACATAGGCAAAACGGGCTCTTTTTTCGATGCGTTCCATGGTTTCGAGCAGCTCCAATTTGCCTCGAGAGCGGAGTTCGTGTTCCAGTTCGTAACTGTGATCGAAGTGTTCTTCGATGGCGCGTTTACCCATTCCGGTCACAATGATGATTTCTTGAATTCCGGAGTCGAGGGCTTCTTCGACTAGGTATTGGATGACAGGCTTGTCTAATATGGGCAACATGGCCTTGGGAATGGCCTTGGTCATGGGTAAAAAACGGGTTCCGAGTCCCGCCGCCAAGATCACGACTTTTTTGATCGGTTTCACGGTTTGAAGGGAGTTATTCGTCGGCTTTCACGTGGATGATGCGAGTTCTGTAGTCTTCTGTTTTTGGAATCGTGATGATGAGCACGTGTTCGTGCACGCGAGCTTGAATGCCTTTGCGGTCGATGTGATCGGGAAGGACGATGGAGCGAGAAAAAATGCCCCAAAAGAGTTCTGCAACCAAGGTTTTGTGCAGGTCGAGGCCGCTTACTTTCTTGCGTTCTCCGCGAATGGTGAGCACGTCGTCTTGAAGAGAAACGCGAATGTCGGTCTTTTCCACTCCCGCGATGGGGCAGAGCACCACCATTTCGTTTTCGGTGTGCAATATGTCCACAGAAAGCTGCCCTTCTTCGGGTTCTTGCTCCTCGTTTTTCTTGTTGGCGACACTGGGATGAGGGCGCGCGTTCAAACGCACCTGAAGTTTTTCACCTTCTTTTTTGGCGAGTTTGAGTTGTCCAATGCCGACTTGAGTCATATGTTGGTATTTTAGCTGACTTTGGTTTGAACGCAAATGGGTAGCTTCTCAGAGCTCTTATTTTGTGTTATAATCAGGTCAGTTTTAAATGTTTAATTTCTTGTTTATGGTTGGTTTTGATGATGAGTTTATCCATCGGCAGGAAGAAGAAGAAATTTCCAGAGCTCGTGAAGCTGCAGGTCAGCTTCGTGCTAAAGGTCCTGAACTGGTGCGTAAGTACGGTAAAGACGTTGCGCTCGTGACCTTGTACTTAGTCAGTGCTGACAAGGAAGAGGAACGCATGGGAGAATTGGCTCTTAATGGGTTGAAACCTGGAGATCAAGCTAAGGTTCAAGAAGCAAGACAGGAGGTTGATGCCGTTGCCTCCATTATTAGACAATTTAGGCAAGGCTATCCTGCAGTTGCTCTCTAAGCCCTCTTCTTTGCTGCTCCGCTGTGTTTCACAGTGCCTTCTAAAAGGCCGATGAACTCCTCTCGGGTGAGGGTTTCTTTCTCTTTTAAAGTCTTGGCGATGGTGCTGAGGTCTTTGCGATGTTTGGTGAGGATTTCTTTGGCTTTTTTGTAGGCTTTTTCAACCAAACTTTGCACCTCTTTGTCGATGACAGCGGCTTTTTCTTCAGAATAGTTTTTCACATGACCAAAGTCGCGGCCGAGGAAGACTTCGTGGTTCTTTTCACCGAAGACGGTGGGGCCCACGACGCTGCTCATTCCGTATTCCGTCACCATGCGGCGAGCCATGCCGGTGGCGCGTTCCAGGTCGTTGGAAGGGCCGGTGGAAACTTGTCCGAATACCATTTCTTCGGCGACGTAACCTCCGAGCAGGGAGGCCATTTCGTGTTCGAATTTTTCTTGGGTGTACATGTGGTTGTCGTCTTCGGGCACAAACCAAGTGGAGCCCAGGGACATTCCGAGGGAAATGATCGTGATTTTTCGAAGTGGATCGCATTCGGAAAGCAAGTGACCCACGATGGCGTGGCCACACTCGTGATAGGCGGTGACTTCTTTTTCTTTGTCGGTGAGCACGCGAGACTTGCGTTCTGGACCGAGTTGAACTTTTTCCACGGCCATTTCAATGTCGTGTCCGGTGATTTCTTTGTTGCCTTGGCGTGCGGTCATGATGGCGGCTTCGTTGAGCACGTTTTCGAGATCGGCTCCCGAGAAACCCGGTGTTTGTTTGGCGATGTGGCGGAGGTCTGTGCCTTTGGCCAGTGGCTTGTTTTTGGAGTGGACTTTGAGGATGGCTTCACGGTCGTCCATGCTGGGGCTGTCCACAACCACGCGGCGGTCGAAACGACCGGGGCGGAGCAGGGCAGGGTCCAGCACATCGGGGCGGTTGGTGGCGGCCATCACGATCACGCCGGTGTTGGTTTCAAAACCGTCCATCTCGGTGAGGATTTGGTTGAGGGTTTGTTCGCGTTCGTCGTGTCCTCCACCGACTCCAGTTCCACGTTGGCGACCCACCGCGTCGATTTCGTCCATGAACACGATGCAGGGTGCGTTGCGCTTGGCTTTTTTAAAGAGGTCGCGCACACGGCTGGCGCCGACTCCCACGAACATTTCGACGAATTCGGATCCGCTGATGCTGAAGAAAGGCACATTGGCTTCTCCGGCCACGGCACGGGCGAGGAGGGTCTTACCGTTTCCGGGGGACCCGACGAGCATCACTCCTTTTGGAATTTTGGCACCCATGGCGGTGTACTTGCTCGGATTTTTGAGAAAGTCCACCACTTCCACCAGTTCTTCTTTGGCTTCTTTGAGTCCGGCGACGTTGTCGAAGGTGGTGCGTTCTTTTTCATTGTCGTGAAGGCGCGCACTGGATTTACCAAAAGACAGCGCTTGATTGTTGCTGCTTTGAGCGCCGCGCATCATGAACCAAAGGAAACCGATGATGAAAATGATCGGAATGATAGAGAGCCCGATGTTGAGCCAAAGCCCGTCGCTGGAGGTATCGGTGATGTTGATTTCCAGACCTTCTTTCACGGAATCCGGAACGGCAGCGAGCACTTCATCCACCGTCTGGCCGTATTCTTTAAAAGCGTATTTTTGAGTGTCGTCGGCGAGCACGTAGTTCACACGATTGTCGAGCACGTCCACTTCGGTCACGGTTCCGCTTTCCACGTCTTGCACAAAGGTGCTGAGGGCCACTTGTTCCCAGGGTTTTTCACCGATGGGGTTCCAAATCGTGTAGATCGCAGAAATCAGTAATCCCAAAATGAGAATTGCGATGATGGGACTCGGACCTTTTTTTTGTAGAGCAGTTGCCATGCTTTGTTGGAGAGTGAAAGAGCCCGGCTATTTTAGCGGTGAGGGGGGAGAGATGCAATGGTGGGGTTCTCACTGAAGATTATCGGCGGCGGTTTAGTACCCGTTTTATCCAATCAATCTCTGACCTTCTTTGACGAGACCTTTTGCTGAGTTCCAAGTGTTTGCTGTGGAGGATACTCCCCAAAATATAGAGGCGTGATTCACGGGTAATCCTGCTTGAATTTTGTATAAAATTTCTAAAAAGCTCACGACTGCAATGATGCCGTTTCCAAAGGTGTGCGCGAGTCCTTTTGCCAGTCCGTTTTTCGATTCTCTCAAGGCATAGCCCGATTGAGAAACCCCGAACCCCAGTACTTTGACTAAAGAGGTTGCGGGGTGGTCTTCAAACTCTCCAGAAGCCATGTTTGCGGCTAGGCCTAAACCTCCTGTTGCTGCGCTGGTGGCTAGAACTCCGGGTAGAGAACCCAGTATTATGAAGGCACGTTTGACACGCGAATCTTTTAGAAGTTCAGGGTGATGTTCAAGGTACTCTGCAAAACTACCCAACAGAAAGGGAGTTTGAGAGAGTAGATTGATGAAATCTCCTCGAAGGAGTGCATTGGTGCCACCCGCTACCGCAAACTTAACGCAGCCTGCCATTGCATACTCAGATCCTACTTTTTCTTCTCCTAACCCTTGAGCTCCGCGCATTTTTGCAAAATCGCTGGTCGCCCAAATTCCTGCCACGTAGGTGGCGAAGGCATCCACAAAGCCGGGGATTGTGGAGAGATCTGTTGCTAAAGTCACTAAGGTTTCTTTAGCAGAATGCGCAAGACTTTCTATGGTCGATTCGTTGGGAGTCATTTAGTTGGCTTCGGTGTCTGAAGTCTCTTATTCTGGCGCATTTATTTTTTTTGTCAAAGATCTTGATTTCTTTTCTTGTCCACTTTACAGTCTTCTCTTCTTGTTTTATGAATTTTTCTCGACCTTCTTTCCCACTTGTTTCTTCAGACGCCGAGGCGTTTGAGGTTTTGAAGGAAGGCAACTTAGCAGAGGAAAGTGGTGTTTTGAGCGGAAGGCCTTTTTTGGAGCTTCGTTCCAGAACTTCTTTGACTCTGCCTCTGGTCGGGCCTATGGGGGACCAAATTGCAGATGCTGGAGGAAATATTTCTGGGTTGCTTGGCTTGAGTGCACGAAGCGTATTGGGCCGTTTGGGAATTGAGGTGGAACCTATTTCAGATGGTAGCACTGTGATTGGGGCGAACTCTTTAGAAACTTCTCATCGTTTGATTGCAGCGGGAGCTGGATCTGAACCCGTTTTGGATGTCATCAAAGCCATCGTGAGTAGGAGCAAAGGAGCTCTTGCTTTAGGTAGACATATTTTGCTCCCCGAAGCAGCTTTGACTCGTCAAGAAGTGATCACTCACAACGGTCAGTGGTTCCTTCTTCCAAAAAATGCATTTGTGGGTGAGGATGGTCTAGTCAGTATTCCCATCAACGAGGCCTCGCATCCTGTTAGGGCCCGTGTCTTAAGAGCTCCTTCTCGTATTGAAGAAATTTTGAGTCGTCACAAGTTTGGTTTGGATCAAGAACAACGTCGTCACCCAGGGCTTCCACCGATTTTCCCTTCTGGGGCGGTGCTTATCTCTGATATTCATGTTTCTTTGGGTGCTGTTTCTGCGGTGGTGAGTGGACAGGGTGGCGTTCGCCATCTTGCGCCTTTTTATCTAGATCCGATTCGTTCCAGCGGCTTGGGTGTTCCACGCCATGTGGAATTGTTGAATGCCAGCGGTCAAGCGCTTGAGCCGCATGGTCTCTCTGTGAATCTTGCGTTTTACCCCGTTGATGAAATCACCCGAAGTGTTGCTAGGCGACTTTTGCCCGATCATCGGGCTCATGAAGAAGGTGTCCATATTGAAGACGTACTCGAGGTGCAATCGCCTCGTTTGATTGAAGCGTTGATGGATGGTGTCAGTGGTACGCCGACCGAAGGAGGAATTTATGCTCGCCTGCTTGCTCCAGGAAGAGTGGCTGAGTTCAAGTGGCCAGATCCTGAGCAAGTCGGCTATATCGACGACGATCTTTGTGAGGAAACTCCTAAACTTTTGAATGGAGCTAGTGGTGTGGAAGATCGTCTCGTGCCTTTGGATCCTTACGAATCAGTATTGGATGCTGTATCTTATGTTGGTGGAAGTCTTGCTCAAAAAAATATTGTGAGCTTGGACACTTTGCCCCGTCCCGAGGTTTTAAGAAGTCTCACGAAGTCAGGTGTGGGGACTTTCTTTTTCCGTCACTTGGGTGTCAATGAATCTTTCAACGTGAATCGAGATGCTTTTGTGGAACTCTGTACTCTTTCAAAAAAAGGGGTGCGGTTCTTTTTAATCCTTCCGGATCAGTCTGTTCGTGTCTTTCACAATGAAACTTGGGTGGAACCGAAAATGAGAGAAAGAGTGGACAATGCTCATACGGCCGTTGTGTTTTACGGGTCTAGTGTTACCGGTACTTTTGAGCACCTAGAGCCAGAGTTCGATGCTTTTTTTGCTGGCTTGGCCGCCATGCCAGAGCTCGATTATGGGGAAGGAGTGGCGGAAATGGATGGAAATGGACCCGCCATTATGGAAATGGCTTCCAGAACGGCTCGCGCCAATGGCATTGTGACCATCGGGATTGGTACGGACTTGGCTGCTGTTGAACAAGATGGATCTCGTCGTCCAGATGCTTGGATCACTTTCACTCAAGAAGCCCGTGCCAATTGTCGTCAAGATTTGATGGAGCGTCGAGCGGCCTTTCGTATCATCAATGTGGGGGGTTTTGGTACGGGTGAAGAACTTTTCAATACCCTCACCAATAAAAAAGTACTCAATGGGCTGCCTATTCCAGTGATTCTTTTAGATCCTCAAGCTCAAAAAAGAGCGGAACATTTCTGGGAACCCACTAAGGTTCAGATTGCAAAATTCAGAGCGGAGGGTACGGTGGATGATAAGTCTGCCTGGGTCTCTGAGTGTCTTCATTTTGTTGATAGTCCTGCCGCCGCCTTAGAGGTCATTCAAGATTTCGTTCGTGACCCTGCTGTGTACTGGCGTCGAATTGGAGTTGCCCCAGAAAAAGTGAAAGCAGCCTTTGCAAGTTGTGAACAGATTTCTCGCACCAGTGGTTTTAAAATTCCACCTTATCTTGCCAAGGCCGTTGCTTCGTTATAGAATTTCAGCTTATTTTGTCAAACCATGAAGTCTTCTCCGTACATTGCCGTTAGTGCCTTCGAAACTGAAGACCAAGTTCGAACGGTGGGTGCGGGTTTGGGTGACCTGCAGTGGCCTCATCCTCAAGGTCATATTCCTTTGATTGGGTTTGCGGTGGATCGAGGAACTTTGGAAGGACGCGTACCCCCTTCGCCTCGCAAGGTCACAGATCTGGGTACTTTGAATCGTTTGATTGCAGCAGTTCCTTCCTCAGCCATGGCTTCTTTGCATTTTGACATGACCACCAGTGGCACAGACCCTCGTGGGGCACTTTATGACTTGATGGAACGGATTGAAAAGCCTGATCGAATTCACTCAGTGCAGCTCAATGGAGTTCGAGCAGAAGATTTAGAACCTGTTCGGGATCAATTGTGGAACCCTTCATATGGTTTGATTGCTCCTTTGCACTTGGGTCTTGTGGAAGCAGGAAGGGTGGATGAATTTTTAAGTGCCTGTAGAGGCCTTGTTGCTCATGTTTTGGTTGACCTATCGGGGGGTAGAGGAGAGGTTTTAGACAAAAGCACCTTGCAGGATCTTTTGCCCCGCCTTGCTGCTTTGGAGCCCGAAGTTGGTTTAGCTCTTGCAGGTGGATTGTCGGAAGCCAATGTGGCAAGCATTTTTGCCACTGCTAGTTCGATTGTTCCTGGACGACCCATCAGTGTGGATACGGAGTCCGCTGTGCGCATAAGAGATTCTCTTGATCCGCAAGCAGCTCTCCGTTTTTATGGAGCCGCTTATCAAGCTTTAAATCTTTCAAAAACTCAATGACTGTTCTCGATGTAGACAAGCGCTTTACCCTTCCGGAAGGTACGGAGGCAACCGTTCAGGATCCCTTTTATATTCATCGAGGGTTGGGTGCAATCCTTTTAGGTGGAATTGCTGAAATTCGTGAGGCTGTTGCTGGTTCTGTGGGTGAAGGTAGGGCTATAGTAGAAGATCTACTGGACTCTTTTTTGCCTGGAATTGAGGCGCGAAGGCCTTTGGATGCGATGTGTGCACAGAGAAGAAGTTTAGAAAAAGTTGTTCCTGTTGAGCTTTGGCCACTCGTTAAGCCCATTCGTGACCGTTTGATTCAAGAAGTTCAGGCATTTTTATCTGCCGAACGTAATCCTCAAAAACCTTTGAATTTTGACGTGGCGATTCCTTACGAAATCAGTCGCTTTCCAGAGAGTCCTTGGATGCAGATTCTCTTTGATTTTGCCGATCCAGCCAGCGGTGTCACGGAAGGCCCTGGCCATCCCCACTACTTTTACTTGAGGCTCCCAAAACCTTTAGAGGAAGGAGAGGACTTGTCTCCAGAAAATGTAAGAGCGATTTTGCTCCGTATGGCAGAAGAGTCTGGTAAATCTTTTTTGCTTCGTATCCACTCTCGTTGTGAATGTGGAGATGGAAGAGCTTCTCAAAGCCGTTGTTCTTGTGGCGGTCAGTACGATGAAGCGCTGGAAGCGATCGAGAAGAATCAATTTGGAGCGGTGCTTTATCTTCAACAAGAAGGAAGGGGTATCGACCTTTTAGAGAAGTCGAGAGCGCATGCCTTGGTCGAAGGATACAATCCAAACACAGGAAAATACTTGGGTCAAACTTGGCATGACACCGACAGTGCAATGCGTGAAATCACGGGCCACGATGTGACGGACATGAGGCGTTACGAGTTTGCCATGAGAGCTTTGCTTGGATTGGGCTTAGATGAGATTTCAAAAATTTGCCAAGTGCCCGTTATCACGAATAACCGGATGAAGGTGAAACTGCTTGAAGATGTGGGTATTTTAGCGGTGACAAAGGCTTCGGAACATAGGAATAAAACTGATAAAGCTATTGCTGAGGATGTTTGGAAGTTGCTCAAGGGTTCTTATAAAGATTATGAAAGTGCTCAATTCCTTCCTCTTTTAGAGATTGTTCGTAATCAAATCAGGGGGGCAGGAAGATTTTTCCTTTGGCCCATGTGACTTTGTATTGCATTCGTAATAGAAACACGGCTGGCTTCCGTGAAGAATTTGGAGATGTTTTTGACAACGTCACCGTCCCTGAGGCCTTTGATCTAGCTGTTTCTGAAGATCAGCTTTTAGAGCTTTCTAGGCCTCAAAGTTTGGAGTCATTTATTCAGCGAATCCGTGATGAACGTCAGCGGACTGTTGATCAAGGTTTGCTCAAGGAATCAACTTCGAAGTAAAAAACTAAATCAACTTCGCCCTTTCTTTGCTCATGCTGAGGAAGCGCATCTTTTTGCTGGAGGGATCCCACTCGGTTTTTTTGCGCGGATCGAAGGTGAGGATGGCTTCGTCCCAACGTTCTAAAGTGGCGGAATCCGGTACGTGACGGCCCGTGCTGTCTTGGTACCAGAGTTCAAGCACGGTGGCACGAAGAGGGTAGGCGAGTTTGGCGTAGGCAGGGCGAGAGAGGCCTTCCTTTTTATTGAGGAATTCTTGCATGAAGGTGCGGGCGCCGGTTTCGAGCATTTTTTGCAGATCCACCCAATAGGATTTTTGTTTTTGCCACCGTTCGGCAAGGCCCGGGTAGACGTGAGTCAAAACGGGAATGATTTTGTTGCGCAAAAAGTTGCGGGCGAGGGTGTCATCCTCGTTGGTGGGATCGTCGCGATAAGGGATTTCGTGGTAGCCGATGTAAGCGTTGATTTCGGCGCGAGAAGTGTAGAGCAGAGGGCGTAATAAAGTAGGAGTGAAGTCGCTGCGGGTGAAGGCCATGCCCGAAAGTCCTTTGACTCGGGTGCCTCGCACAAAATGCAACATCATGGATTCGAAGTCGTCGTCTTGGTGGTGCGCGGTGACAATGAAGTCGGCCTTGTATTTTTTAGCGACCTTTTGAAAGAATTCGTAGCGTTTGTCTCGGCCCCATTCTTCGGTGTTGCCGCTGGTGGGTGGGCGAGGTTTGAACCCTTCGAAGGTGACTTCCCAGCGCAGCATCATTCCTTTTACAAATTCCGCGTCGCTTTCGGCGCTGTCGCGCAGGCCGTGATTCATATGAGCCGCCACGAGAGTGAGATCTTTGCGTTGGTTTTGAAGCGCATGGACCAGGGCCATGGAGTCACGTCCTCCCGAAACACCAATAAGAACGGTGCTTTCTTTGGGGATTTGTTTCAGTTCCAAGGAGAGTTTCATGGCAGGGGGTTACGACTGAGGGCGATGGCGAGATCCATGTTATCATCATCCGCCAATTTATTGCGAATAGTTCGACCACATTTTATGCATTGATGCAAGAGGATCCATCCTTTTTTGCCGGATTGGGTGAGGCCGGTTGGGGCCATAAGTCCTTCACATTGTGAGGCACGGTCGCCCGGGAATTCCGCATCCACATGCCGAGAATAGAGACAAACCTGACAATGGTTGCGGCAGCTGCCTTTTTGAGTGGGCACTTTTGCGCCGCAGTTTAAGCATTGAAAAGGTTCATTGATCACGATAAAGTTCATGTCCGACGACTAGATTGATTTGAGTTTAGTCCTTCCTGCCACAATGGACAATACGACCTCTTCCACTTACGAAGCCCCTCGCGGGCGCTTGCTTCCCACTTTGGTGCTCTTCACCTTTGTGCTCGGATCTTTTTATGCGCTGTACTTGCTGTTCACGACCTACAGCTTAAAAAATTCGGTTTCGGACTTGGAAGACAATAAAGCCGAGCTGCAAAGAAAGATTGAAGTGCTCAACGATCAACAGATCCAAGAACTTTATTCCGCTCAAATGTTGAGTGATAAGCTCGCGGAAAATGCCACACGATGGTCCCAGGTTTTCACGAGTCTTCAGAATCTTACTCCGGTTGGAGTCTATTTTTCGAGTTACAGTTTGAACGAAGACGGCTCGATTCAAGTGACAGGCTATGGCGACAGCTACGATTCGGTGGCTGATCTCATTTCTGCCATGGAAAAGGCAGAGGACTTTACGGGGCCCTTTGTGCCTTCTGTCACGGCCGGCAAAACGTCCGACGGACAAGCCATTGCCAGTTTCACGCTTAGTATTCATTTGACCACTGTTCAATGAAAGCAGGACAATCTTCTCAGCTCGTTTCTATTTTGCTTCTCTTCTTGATCATCGTGGGGGCTTTGGTTTTTGTTTTGCCCATGCGGGATTCGATTGTGGAGTTGGAGTCTCAAGAGACCGCTCTCACGGAAGAGTTGCTTGCCCTGGATACGCAATACGAGGATCTTTCTAACCTTTCCAAAGAGGTCTCTCAAAGTGAAACGGCTAAGCTCAAACTGCTTTCTGCCGTTCCTGTGGGTTACGATCAGGATGCTTTGATTTTGGATCTGACGGAGTTGGCCGATGCAACGGGGTTTCAACTCAATAGCATTTCTTTTTCTTTGGGCCTCAGTGAAGTCTATGGAAAGACGATCACCGTTGCGACCAGCGTGAAAGGGTCATTCAATCAAATGGTGGAATTCCTTCAAAAGTTAGAAGCAGCGGATCGTTTGATGCGTGTGGTTTCGCTCAGTGTGCAACGACTCAGTGCCACTGATGTGGGATTCAATCTAGCGATCGAGGCGTATTACCAATAATAAATTCATGGCGAATCCTTCTTTATCCAAACCCTCCGAAAAAGAAGTCTCCGTTGTTTATGGCGTTTATAACTCTTCGGCTCAATCTTTTTCGGTGAGGACGAATGATTTTTTTATTGATCGAAAGAAGGTTTCCGTTCAAGAGAAGTCCTATTTTTATCATTTGCTGGGAGTGATGCTGGATGCGGGGATTCCGATCATGCGATCTTTGAAAGTTTTGGCGAAGAAAACGGAGAACCCTCGCTTTGCACGCATTGTGAACACGATGGCTTACGATGTGGAACGTGGAAAGTTGCTGAGCCTTTCGATGTCTAAATTCCCTGATGTTTTTCAGGAGTCTGAAATTGGGATTGTGCGCAGCGGGGAGAGCATTGGTAATTTGGCTAAGCTTCTGTTCAAGCTCGCCAAGCAGTCTCAACGCTCTCATCTTTTGTATTTGAAAGTGAGGGGAGCTTTGATTTACCCCACGACGGTTTTAATTGCACTTTTGATTTCGGGAGCGATTGTGGTGCGCATTGTGATTCCTCGCATTGATGAATTTTTCACCCAGGCCCATTTTGAACTGCCTGTTTTGACTCAATTTGTTCTGACTTTTGGGCGTATTGTGGTGAACTTCAGTTGGCTCATTGTTATTCTAGCTGTTTTCTTTGGACTTCTTTTATCTTTCTACGTGGGAACTGAGTCGGGACGTCGTCGTTACGACGAGTTCATGCTCTCGGCACCTTTTTTCAGTGAGGTGATTCGCAAATTGAATGTGGCTCGTTTTGTGCAAATTTTGAGTCTGCTCATTGAAGCAGGAGTGCCGATCCATGAAGCCATTCGAATTTCTTCGGGTGCCATGACCAACACTTTGTACAAGGATTTTTTGATTTCTTTAAAGGGCGATGTGGAGCGTGGAGAAAAGATTGCAGACAACCTCGCGGAGGCGCCCTTTCTCTTCCCGGAGACGGTGGTGGCCATGATTTCGGTGGGGGAGAGTTCAGGTCAGATTGCAGCCATTTCTGAAAAGTTGGCCGCTCACTACGAAGATGAAGTGGAGAGTGCTTTGGAAACCTTTACGACCTTGCTCGAGCCCATTGTGATTGTGATCGTGGGAGTGGCGGTTGGAGTTTTGGCGCTCGCGCTGCTCGGACCGATCTTCTCCTTATCTTCACTTGTATCATGATAAAAAAGTCCGCCTTCACCTTGATTGAGGTTTTGATTGTGATCACGATCATTGGAATTTTGACGTCTATTTTAATTCTGAACTTTCAAGGCATTAAAGAAAAACAGGAGATCGCTTTGCTCGCGGATAAAAGTTTGGCGCTCATGCAACAAGCCAAGGCGGATGTGCGCAGTGGAAAAGTCACGACGAATGAAGATGGAGACGTTTCTTACTTGTGTGAAGGGGCTTTGTTCACGGTGGGTGAACAGCCTCAGTTTGTCACGGCGCCTTCTTTGGGTTCCGAAGCGTGTGACTTTGATGCACTGACCTTTGAAGATTATGGAATCCATTCCGGTTCGGCGAGTGTGGGCAGCATTGAAGTGGAGGGCCAGGAACCTGACGTTTTGCTGGCTTTGTTTGTCGCTCCCTCTGGTGCTTTGGTGCTTTACTCGGAGACGGGCTCCACTTCCTATAGTGGAGACGCTGAGCTTCGTTTTGAAAGTTCAACCTACGCCGTGGATCAAACCCAGACAGCCACCGTTTTGCAACTTTCTCAAACCACGGATTTTGCTCAATTGCTACTTGTTGACCCCAGCGACGATGAAGAATAAGCCCGCATTCACCCTCATCGAAACCATCATTGCGATCACCTTGATCACGGTGGTGATGACCGCTGTTACGGGTTTGATTTTAACGACTTTGCTTGCGAATGAGCGCAACACTCACACCTTGCAGGCGAACTTTTTAGCGCAGGAAGGTTTGGAGGCGGTGCGATTTATGCGGGACTCCAACTGGTTGCAAAATTACTCCTGGGATCAAGGGGACTGGGGCCAGGACTTTGATCTGGATTCCACTCACACTTCCATCACTTTATATTTGGACACCAAGGGGTGTACGGAACCCTCGCCTTGCTTTGCACTTTCTACGGATTCTGCGGAGGGTAGTATTGTTTTAGACAATGGTTTTGAGTTTGTGCGCACCTTGACCTTCACTGGAGTTCGAAATGAAGATGAAACGGTGGCTCAGGATGCCGTCACGGTGACTGCGAATGTGGCCTGGATAGAACGTGGCGAAACTCGCTCGGTGGAACTTTCTACGACTTTAACCGACTGGCAATAAGATGAATAAAAGGCAAAAACCTGCATTCACACTCATCGAAATGATCATTGCGATCACGGTTTTCACCATTTTTATTGGTTTTGCGATTTCGGCTTATTTGACCTTTCATCGTGCGGATCAAGACGCGCTCACCAATCGCAGTTTGCTCATGGAGTCGGAAGCGATTCTCAACGAACTTTCAGACGCTACCCGTGAGAATAAAATCGATTATGACTCTTACACGGGAGGGAGCAGTAGTGGAGGAGGTGCCTGGACTTTTGAGCCTGTAACAATTTCGATTGGAGACGCTCGGAATGAGCAAACCTTGTATTTGATCAGTCCGGATGAGTCGGAGCAAATTATTTATAGATGGGATTCTGAGGCCGAAACTTTGAGTGTGGAACGGATTTTGGATGGCACTTCTTCGGGTGAACAGATCCTGAATTCAGAAAATTTGAAAGTGACTTATGTGAATTTTAAAATCTTTCCTCAAGAAGACCCTTTCGCCGATACGAGCTACGAATACCAATATCAACCCATGGTGAGTTTTGATTTGAGCTTCAGTATGCCCGGTCGCATGGATGCTGAACTCACCTTAGAATTGTCCACTACTGTCACTAGCCGCTATTATCAATGAGTATGAGTCGCACAAAATTGAAAACGCCTCTCCTCGAAACGGGACCCGTCCGCTTCGCGGCCTCCCGACTTCGTCGAGTTCGCTTCCAATTTTGTGCGACTCACTCAGTGTCGAGGAGGGCGAGTGCGCTGTTATTGTCGTTTTTCCTGATGAGTATTTTGGTTTTGGTTGCAATTTCTGTGTCTATTTTGGTGGTGAAAGATCTCTCCACGGTCCGCACGATTGTGGGGGGAACTCAGGCTTATTATGCGGCCGAAGGGGTGACCGAGCGTGGACTCCAAGACCTCAAAGACAATTTGCCGGGTTATGAGCCCAGTTATTTGGGAATTCAATTCTTGGATTCTGTTGTAGCGACTTTGGTGAGCACGGCCCGCTCCGAAAGCATGACCGTGCCCTGTGACGAGCAAGGCGAGGAGTGGCACGCCTTGGGTTTGAATGAGTCCATTCAAATTCCGCTTTTTGCGCAAACCGATGCGTCAGGAAATGTTGAACCGGATCTGGGTTCTTATATGAATTTTTATGTGAGTTACTATGCGGGCCAGGAAGATGGAGAAGTGGATGCTACGTCAGTGCTCAGCAAAGACGTTTTGCGATGGAAAATCTTGGGAAGGACGGGCACAGAAGAATTGCCGGGAGTCACTGAGGCGATGTCGGAATACATTCCGCTCTACGATGGCTTGGATGCGGATTACAACAGCAAGGATTCCCCCACGCAGTTTGGTCCTGCGGCCGCTGATGGGACTTTTGACGGGTTCAAAAACGGAAAGTTCGCAAACTCTTCCGGTGATTTCTATCCCACCTATGCTATTTCTCAGTTTTTAGAGAGTCATGTTTATAACTATTTGGTGCTCACGAACATCATCACGGAGTCGACATCTAATGAGGTGATCTTCTACCAATTTCATTCTTTGGATTACGAGCCGGTGTGCGAGTACGTGAACTTGGCGGCATCGGGTTCGTCACCTTATGGCTCGGCTCAACAAGATTTAGACACTTTGGTGAAGGAAGGGGAGAGTCTGCCCGTCTTTGATTTTGTGATCTACCACACGGGAGAGGCTGATACTACGCCGTGATTTGGGTCTTTTGCTTGAAGCGTGGCTTTGTGTTACTCTGCGGCTCGTATTTACCGCTTTTTAAATCATGGCCAAGTTCTACCTTACGAATGCAATTGCTTATGTGAATGCAGGTCCGCACATGGGGCACGCACTGGAGCTTTGCCAAGGCGATGCGCTCACGCGTTATCATCGCATGCTTGGAGACGATGTGCGTTTTTTAGTCGGCACCGATGAACACGGCAGCAAAATCGCTCAAGTGGCAAAAGAAAAAGGCTTGGAGCCTCAAGCTTTGGCGGATCAAAATGCGGCTCTTTTTGTGGAAATGAATGAGAAGTTTGGTGCGGCGAACGACGACTTTATTCGCACCACGAGCGAACTCCACAAACGTGGAGCTCAAAAAGTGTGGACTCGCATCGCTGAGGCTGGGAAGTTTTATGAAAAAGAATACGAAGGCAAATACTGCACGGGTTGCGAGGCTTTCATTTTGGACAAAGATTTGGTGGAGGGAAAATGTGCCATCCATTTGCGAGAGCCGGAAGTTTTGAAAGAGAAAAATATTTTCTTTAAACTCTCGGAGTACACCGAAGCGATCAAAGCAAAGGTGCTTTCGGGTGAACTGGAGATTCGTCCCAACTCTCGTCGAAATGAATTCCTTTCTTTTTTGGAAGAAGGTTTACAAGATGTGAGTTTTTCACGCCCTAAGACCAGTTTAAAGTGGGGAATTCAAGTTCCCGGTTATGAGGATCAAGTGATGTACGTGTGGTGTGATGCGCTCACCAACTATCTAACGGCACTGGGTTATGCCGATGACGATTCGCTCGTTGAAAAATTTTGGCCCGCCGACGTGCATTTGATTGGAAAAGACATCATTCGTTTTCATTGTGGAATTTGGATTGGAATGCTTTTGGCGGCTGAACTGCCTTTGCCCAAAGCGGTTTATGTGCACGGTTTTGTGACGAGCGAAGGGCAAAAAATGAGCAAGTCGCTGGGCAATGTGGTGGACCCCATGGAGCTTGTGAACAAGTATGGAGCGGATCCAGTGCGTTACTACTTGTTGCGTGAAATTCCCAGCGATGGGGATGGAGATTTTTCTCGGGACCGTTTTAAAGTGGTTTACAAAGATGAACTTCAAAACACCCTTGGCAATTTGGTGCGTCGTATGTTGACCTTGGCAATCAAGAATTTTGAGGGCAAGGTTCCTCAAGGGGATGGGGCTTTGCAGGTGTCCATCGATAAGGCTTGGGCGGGTTTTCATGAAGGTTTCTTGGGCTTCGATATGAAGGGTGCGCTCGAATCCGTGATGGAGTTGGCGCGGGCTGGGAACTTGTATGTGGATCAAGAAAAACCGTGGGAATTGGCCAAGACAGACCGAGCGCGCCTCGAGCTGGTGCTTGGGAACTTGATTGTGCTGTGCCGCGAACTGGGGAAAATGCTCCAGCCTGTGATTCCGGAAACGTCACAAAAAATCCTCACCCAGTTGGGTGAGGATCAGTTGATTTTAGGCGAGGCACTCTTTCCTCCACTGGAGGACTAGTTTTGAGTCACCATGGATTCTGCAAGGTCTGAAGCGGTCACACCAGCGGTGGTGAGAGCGTCTCCACAAGTAGCTTCCATTTGAGCGGTTGCAGCATTTTTAACGGTGTCGAGTTCTGGAGTTCCTTGAACGGAAGTCAGGTAAGTGTCGATGTCTTCAGGCTTGTCCCATCCGTAGTCGTTCATGATGGTTCCTGTCTTTTCGGTGATCTGATCAAAGGTCACGCTTTCGTCAAAAAGAAGACAAGCGGTTTCTGCCATGGCCTTTCCGGCGTTTTCGGCTTGGCTGCCGCTGGATCCACAGGCGCTGAGCGCAAGCGTGGTCAGGAGTAAGAATGCGATTTTGCGCATGGATAAAATTTAGGAATTAAACATGCGGATTCTACTCTTATCCCACCGAAGAGTCCACCTGTAAAATAAGTGAGATGACGCCTTGTACAATGGAGTAGGAGAGCAGCACGATCAAGAGACCTGCAAGAGACCAAAAAAGTCCGCGTTTCCCACGTTCGATGCGTTCATCTTTACCGAAGGCAAAGATGTAATTGGCTCCGGAGAGGATCACAAAAACGATGGCGATGGTGGCCATGAAGAGCAGCACTTGGCTGACCATGTTTCCCACGAATAAAATGATGGTTTGGGTCGCTGCGGTTTCGGGGTGATCGGTGTCGGTGGCGGCGGCCGTGTCCCAGTCAGGCAGATTGGTGGGTCGCAGAGTGTCTGGGATTTGGATCGCTGCGAAAGCGCCTTGGGTGAGCATCCAGAATGTGCAGCCCGCCAAGACGGTTAAGAGTAATTTTTTGAGGAGAGAAGATTTCATTGGTTTTGAGTGTCGGTATAAAGGTCGTCGTTCACGGTGGTGCTGTCTTGGTTGAGGTTGAGGGTGACGATTCCGTAGACGATGGCGTAGCCCAAAGAAACCAAGGCCATGGCGATGGCGGACCACATGATGATGGTTTTTGCTTTGGTCACGGCTTCTTCATTTCCACGTTCCATCACGATCAAGCTTCCTCCATAGACAAAAGAAATGAAAATCAAAAATCCGACGAAGTACATGATGTTGGTCACAATGGCGGGCACAATCTCTCCAAGAAAATCTCCACTGGGCAAAGATACGCGACCTTGTTCATCTTGGCTTTCGATCATGGTGTGCACATCGGGCAGAAGAATTCCGGGAGCTTCCTCTACGTCTACGGCGTGGGCAGTGGGAATCAGCCAAGCAATGGCGCTGGAGGCTTCACTGGAGGTTTCGGTACTGTCTTGTTGAGGCAAGGCCACAGACACCACAATGGATACGATGGCGTAGGCCATCATCACAATGATGAGTCCAAGAATACTGTAACGAAGGTTGGTTTTACCACGACCGACTTTGTTTTCATCTCCATAGGCGGTGAGCAGTTGAATAGCGGACACTAAAATGGCTATGAATGCGGTAAGGGCGAGGAGTCCAATTCCAATGTTGATGGCGTGAGGAACGGCGGTGCTGAGCACGTAGTCTTGCAAGACTCCACCGGTGCTTCCGGAGGTTGGGCCAGGTAAGAAATCGGGTTGTGCGATTCCTGGAGCCGTCACGGGGGTAGCCTCACTTGCTGTGCTTGTGGAGTCGGTGGCGCTGCTGGTTGCATCGGCAAAAACGAGACTGGTGCTGCCGAGCAGTTGAAGCGCGACCAAAAGTGTGAGAAGGATTTTTTTCATCAACTGAAGAAGTCAGGATTAATGCTGTACAAGATCAAAGCCGCCATGAAGAGCAGCACAATTCCCGAGAGGGATTGAGTGATTTTCTGTTTGGCTTCCGAAATGTCTCCACTCACGCCGGCCACGCTGATGCGTATGCCGTTCAAGATGATGTTGGCTACCGCGATGGCTCCTACGGCAAAGGCTCCAAAGGTGAAGATTTGTTTAACGTAGATTTTGAGTAAGCCCATCCCGGTCGTGGCAATGATCCACTGGCGCAGAGAACAGTTGCTTTTTCCTGTGGCCATGTTGGTTCCTGTTCCAGCTTCGAAAGCTTTGCAGGTAGTGAGGTCTTTTGTGTAGTAGGTGCGAGTTTCATAACAGATATTCTCAGTCGCATTGTAAATGAGGCAGCAGACTCCTTGGTAAAGGTTGACGATCCTGTCGCCCGTCGTTTGTGTACTGGGCGTGGCAGAGCTCACGACTTCGGCTACTTCACTGATGACTTCACTGGTGCAATCGCTTTTTTCCACCATTCCAGTACTACTGTTTTCTGTACCACAGGTGCCTTTTTGATAAGTTCCGTCTTCGTAAACTCCTTCCATGATTACTTTCATGTTGTTCACGGCTGTTTCCAGTTCTTGTCCGGTTTCTGTTGTGGGATCCCCTGCGATTCCGAGCTTACTAAAATTACATACACCCATGCTCATTTTGTCTGCGGCATTGGCAATAGGGGCCAGCGTGAGCAGCAAAGCCATTTGCGCGAGTCCGAGGATGGCAAGAATGCGTTTCATTGGTAGAAGAAGGATTGAACGAATACGGCGATGTAGTAGGACAGAAAGGCAAAGGCGAGGCCCATGATGGCGGGCACGATCATGTTTTTGCCCTTTTCAATTTTTCCTTCATCTCCGTTGGCGGTGGTGAGTAAAACTCCGCTGTAAAAAATCACGAGGAAGGCAAAAGTTCCGATCAGGAGGAGAAGAAAGTTGATGGCTCGGATGATGATGGCGATCACGATGTTTCCACCGGTGTTTGCGTTGGCATAATCTCGGAGAGTGGTGCTAACTGTGGTGCTGCCGTTCACGTTGTCGGTGCTGCTATTGTCTACGGTGAAAACGTCGAAGACGTCAAAGCTGTCGGTGGTGGTGCCTTCTGAAGACGAGCTGCTTGAAGAACTGCTACTGGAGGAGGTGCTGGAAGTGGCATCATCTGCAAAGGCGGTGAGGGGACTCATCAAACCTAAACTGAGGAGCAAAAGTGCACTGACGAGGAGTTTTCGAAGCATGGCGCGTGGACTTAATCTCCTACAGTATACCTTTTTTTGAGCTTTTCTTCAACCTGATGACGAGGGCGGGCCAGAAGTTCCTGAGAGCGTTTTTGCAGGGCCGTTTTTGAGGTGGAGCCGTAGGTCGTGGGTTTTTCGACGTGAATCCTAAAAACAGGTTCCAGGGCTTGGTTCCTCAAGAAGCGACTGTAGGCATCGAAGGGATCGAGTTGGGTGAGGTCCATTTCGCTGAGTCCCAGGAGTGGAGCGAGACGGAGTGCGTCTTCTTGACTGGTTCTGAAACAGAGCAAAGATCCGATGTTCCCCAGGATGGCTTCTTGGATTTCTTCGGGGACTTGGGTCAAGTATTGATTGGCAAGAGTGAGAGCCAATCCATACTTGCGCAGTTCGGACAGCATGGAGAGTAGGGTGGGTGTGCTGAAATTCTGGAACTCGTCGATGCTGATGAAAACGGTGTTTCGTTCGCTTGAACCTTGGTTGGCTCGAGCGAGCAGGGCGTTTTGAAACAGGGAGAGCAAGACCATGCCTAAGAAGCGGCTCGCGTCTTCTCCCAGTTTTCCTTTGGATAAATTGATGAGCAGGATTTTTTTCTCTTCGAGCAGTGTGGAGACATTGAGTTTGCTTTTGGGCTGTCCAAAAATGTTTCTGAGCAGCGGTGAGGTTAGAAAAGGGCCCACTTTGTTGAGGATGGGAGCGCAGTGTTCTTGCCGAGTGCGTGGGTCTAAATTGAGGTACTCGTCTTCAAAAAAACGCTTCAACTCTAAGTCTTGGAGGCGTGCGATTTTGGTGCGGCAAAAGTCAGGATCGGTGAGGAGACGAGGCAGATCCAGCAGTGTGCTGTTGGGACTTTGAATCAAGGTGAGGAGGCAATTCCGCAAAATGTGCTCCAGTCGCGGACCCCAGCTGTGAACCGCAAGGGTTTGAAACATTTCGACCAAGGCTGATGCCTGTAGGGCTGGACTTCGACTCAAGCTGGGCTCCAAGGGGTTGAGTGCGAGAGGAAATTCTGTGTCACAGGGGTTCACGAGCAAAATGTCCTTTTGCCGCTCTTGTGGAATCAACTCAAGTGCGTCTTCAATGAGATCTCCGTGAGGGTCGATCAGCACCGTTGCACAGTTTTCCTCCAAGTCTTTTTGAAAAAGAGTGAGGAGGGCGGTGGACTTTCCCATGCCGGTTTTACCGAGCAGGTAGAGGTGCCGTTTACGATCTTCTTCAGATAAATCCCAAGGGTTTTCGAGCGGATGGGGAAGATACGCAGCGCTTTCCATCGTTAAGAAACCCGCCACGTTGTTTGGGGTGGGTGGACTGAGCAGGGAAGCCCATTCCTCGGCGCTCACGACCATGGTTTTCGGTTTTTTACTCACGGTCAGCTCGCCGAGGTAGGGCAGAGAAAATCCGTGAAAAAAAGCGGCGAAGGGGTGCGAAGTTTGAATGCTTCCGATGAAGAGAGGCCTCGAGACTTTGTCTAGAATGGCGCGTCGAGGATCCTCGCGTTCGTGCAGGGATTCAGTTTGTTCTTCCTGCAGTTTCTTGGGTGATTCTGGCGTATGAAGTTGAGCGCGGATCAGTGGGCCAAAACAACGGCGTAGACTCCACGTGAACCAGCCTTTGCTTTCCCACTGATCAAAGTGGCGGTCGGGTTCAAAGTGAAAGGCCTTCACTTTTTTCACCACCTTTTCACGCTGACGCTCTTTTATAGGTTTGAAAGAAAAGAGCACGAAAGAATTTGGGGTGCGAGCGAGCTCCGGGATGAGGCTGTCTAAGGGATTGATGCGTGTTTTGTTGCTGCGGTCTTCCAGTTGGCTCCAGCGTTTGATGGGCAGCAGGGGGCCTTTTTTCTGGTGTGCCCAATAGCTGGCTTTTGATCTGTCTATGCTGTCTACTTTGAGGTTGCGACTGCCTTTGAAGTGGGGAGTCCAGTCTTCGGAAGTCAGCCATTCTACTTTGCCTTTCTTTTCACGGAGCAGCACTTCGATGGAGCCCTGTTTTTTTTGCAGCGTGTGAAAAAAGTGTTCCAGCTGTCGGGGGTGGTATTCCTGAGTTTGGCAAAATAAAAAGTGGTGCATGAAAGCAGCTTACTTAGGCAAGTTTGCGGCATCAAAGTGAGCGGATATTTTACTCTTTAAAGAACGTTGTTGGAGTGTCAACAACATGGGCGTCTTTGAGTTTCTCAGCCACCTCGTTGAGTACGCGTTTGGCTTCTTCTAAAGTCGAGATCTGCACGACTTGGGCGCGTGCTTCGCTGGCTCCGTCGAAACCTCGAATCAAATGCACGAAGTGTTTTCGCATTTCTTTCATGCCATGCTCTTCGCCTTTGTATTCCACGAGGAGTTCGGCATGGCGCAGGTAGGTGGGCAGTTTTTCGGCGAAGGTCTTGGGAGCCACGTAGGTTTCGCCGTAAAAATCAGCGGCGATTTCGGCCATGAGCCAGGGGTTGCCCATGGTTCCGCGACCCACCATCACACCGTCCAAGTTGCCGAGTTTTTTTCGTGCGTCCGCCACACTTTTGATGTCTCCGTTTCCAATCACGGGAATTTTAAGATGGCGCTTCACTTCGTAAATCGGCTCCCAGTCGGCTTTGCCCGTGTACATTTGTTTTGCGGTGCGGCCATGAATGCTGAGCAGTGCCACGCCCGCACTTTCCAAGTCTTTACAGAATTGAATGAACCAAGGCAGATCCAGTTTTTCTGAGCCGATGCGCGTCTTCACCGAAACAGGGAGTTTGGTGGCTTTCACCGTGGCTTCCACGAGTTCGATGGCGCGGCAAGGATTTTTTAAAAGTGCCGAGCCATGGTCGCTGGACACGACTTTTTTGGCGGGGCAGCCCATGTTGATGTCGATGGCGTCGATGCCCATCTCCTCGATCATTTGAGCGGCTCTTGCAAAGTTCTCAGGACGCTTCCCAAAAATCTGGGCGACTAAAGGGCGCTCTTCATTGGGATTGAAATCGAGCTGCTTCCAAGTCATCTTGCTGTTGTGCACCAGGCCATCGGCGCTGGTGAATTCAGTGAAGCAGATCACGCGCGGTTCGATGCCCTTGATCAATTGACGGTACGCCGTGTCGGTGTAGCCGGCCATTGGAGCCAAAGCCAGAATGGGTCGCTTCGCATTGGTCCAAGAAAAAGCCATTAGTTGCTGCTGCCGATGAAGGTCACGTGATCTTGGGAGATGTCGCGGTAGTCGTCGTAGTTTTTTACGCTTTCGCCCACGTTCCATTCGTAACCCACTCCTTTGCTGTCCTCAAACAGAGCGGAAAGGATGTAGTACTGGTTGGACTTGCCGAATTTGCTGTCGTAGACCGCGTACATGTAACCGAAGGGTTTGCCTTCTGCATCGAGTTCGCCTTGTTGGGGATCGACAGGGATCGTGCTGAAACTATCGCTTTCGACGAGCACTCGTTCTAGGTCGGCGGCATCGGGGTACTTCCCTTTGCTTCGGCGGTATTCTTCGATGACTTCGGCCATGGCGGTCATTTGTTTGACCCGTTCTTCATTTTCATCCAAATAAGTCGTGTCTTTGGTGATGCTGCTCACGCTGGAACTGCTGTTGCTCGCGATGGTGTTGCTGCGTTCTCGGTTGGAGAGGTACCAGATTAAACTTCCTCCCAAGAGCACCACAATCACGGCGGGCACCAACATTGCAAAAAAGAGTTGGCGTTTGTCGATGCGCTCGTCGTAGGAACGTTCAGGGGTGAAGCTGGGCTCTTCCGGTTCTTTTTTGGCTTCGGGCTTGGGTTCTTCAACCTGTAAATTGGCGAGAGGATCGTTGCTCGGGGTGCTCATGGGAGCGGGGTTTTGCGACAGAGTCTGTTCGTGTCGTTTCTCTTCCGCCATCTTCATTAAAGCGAGGGCTCGTTGATTTCCCGGCTCCAGTTGCATGATCTCGGCACAGCCTTGGATCACTTTGTCGTACTCTCCGGCATTGAACCAGGATTGAATGTGGTTCATGGCTTGAGTGATACTGATCGCTTTTTGGTCGTCCATGGAAAGTGAAAAATTGGCCTTAGAGTAGACCAAAACGGTGGATGGGTCAATTTGTGGATTAGAAGCTCTCCGTTTCGTTGTAGGAGCCTCCCATCTGAGGGAGCACGGCTTCGAGGGTTCCCCACATGGATTCGCGGTTTTTCGGGACAATGAGGGTCACTTCGTCGCCGACGTTGCCTTTGTAATAGGTGACTGAAGCGAGTAAAACGCGGTAGGTTTTGCCGTTGGCCACCACTTTGAATTGGCCGTCTTCTTTCGCCAAGGTGCCGCGCACAAATTCGCGTTCGATGGGGGAGATTTGTTTGTACAAAAAGGTGCCGTTCGGCAAGATCGTGAGTTTGAGTCGGTCGCCTTCCACCAGCTTGGATTTGCTGGCGTAGTTGGCAGGCACGGGGTACATTTTTTCGTTGGGACCGATCATGCCTTGTCCATCAAAGGTGCCTTCCACGATCTGGCTTTCACCGGATTCGTAGCTTTTGGCGTCGGTGACGTGGAGGCGAGGTTCGGCATGCACGGAGTCGGGAGAAAGTTCGCTCAATAGGTCGCGTGCGGACTTCAAAGAAGCCTCGGCGGTGTCGATGAGGCGGAGGATTTTGGAGATCTGTTCGGTGCTCGACATGGGATTTTTGTTAGTGTTTAAGCGAGTGGGTTTTCGTCTAGCCTTCGCTGTCGCTTTGGCTTTCGGAATCCTTCAACTTATATATTACTTTTTCGCCATTCTGTCCAGAAATTCGGAGGTCGATGTAGTCGAGATCCATCTCATAAATGTTGAAGGTGTTGCCGATGGCCTTTTTGAGTTTTGCCAATTGAAGGTCGGTGTCTTCCGTCAGATCTATCCAAACGGTGAAGTAACGTTCGGTGAGGAGGTGCAACTCACGAGCCTGTTTCAGGTAGCGAATCTCGAGGACTTGCATGTTGAATTTGCCTTCGAAGTCTTCGGTGGCTTTGAGCAAGGTCTCCAACATTTCTGCGTCGATAAGCTCTTCGTTGAGGTT